>NZ_WPDC01000060.1:0-20486 GCF_035615595.1 Vibrio sp. R-1
TTTAAATCCACACCCTTCTATTGCAGAGGGGAATTTCAGTTACCGTTCGAAAGAAATTACCGACCGAAAAAGATTACCGACCGAAAGAGATTAAGGCCAGTTTTTAACGCGTAGCGCACCTTCGGTGATTTCATTGAAGCCACTGATGGTTGGGATTAGCTGACGCACCAAGCGGTTCCAACGTGAAATTGGCGCAGCAGTCACGTACACCACATCATAGGGACGCAGTTCAAACTCAGTGCCCATCACTAGCGCGGTGGCATCTTGAATATTGAGTTGGTAGATGTTGGCGATTGGCTCGTCTTGCCCCATCGCGATACCGTTTTGATTGCTATGCTTTTGGTTACTACGGATAACAAAAATACCCGTGGCATCGGCTTCTGCTTCATTGATGCCGCCGACTGTGCTTAAGGCTTCGGTTAGGCTCATCCCGGTGCGGTCAATCTTGAGCATTTGTGGCTGGCTCACTTCTCCCATCACAAACACTTTTTGTGCATCGTTACGCGGAATATGCACGATATCGCCATCACGCAGTAAACGGTTTTGGGTTAAGTCACCCTTTTGAATCAGTGCGTACAGTGAAATTTGTTCTTCCACGCCGTTACGAGTCAAAGTGACGTTACGCCAGTCAGCGTCTTTCGTGATACCACCAGCACGGTTAACGGCATCAAGCAAGGTCAGCGGAATGTTGGAAATCGGCTGCTGGCCTGGGCTTGTGACTTCACCTGTGATGTAGGATTTTTGCGAGCGGAAGGCCGCCACGTTGACATCCACTTGCGGCGCTTCAATGAACCTGGCGAGTTTTT
Organism: Vibrio sp. R-1; assembly: GCF_035615595.1. Taxonomy (NCBI): domain Bacteria; kingdom Pseudomonadati; phylum Pseudomonadota; class Gammaproteobacteria; order Vibrionales; family Vibrionaceae; genus Vibrio; species Vibrio sp. R-1. The sequence continues at coordinate 807 of NZ_WPDC01000060.1, forward strand.
CCGCCAGCACGGTACGCACTTCAGTCACGGTTTTCCCCGCTACACTGACTTGGCCAATGTAGGGATAGAAGATGGTGCCATCGGCGTGTACCCAGTTACCGGCTTCAGCAGAACTGCGGTATGAACCAGCAGGAATGGTCAGCTCTGGGTGATCCCAAATCGTGACGTTCAGTACATCCCCCGCACCAATGCGGTACTCATAGTGAGCAATGTCTTGCTCTAAAGTGAGGTTAGGTTGCGTGACCACCGCTTGTTGTTGGTATTTAAGCTCTTTGATCAGCGTAGGCGTGACCGGGTAAACGTTGACTAACGCTGAGAACGACTCTTGTTCTTCTGCTTCCCAAGCGACATTTTTATCGCCCGTAGGAAGATGAGCGCCGGGAATGCTACAACCGGTTAGCCCAGCAGAGAGAATGAGTAAAAGTAGATACTTCTTTGACACGCGAACAACCTTGCGATTCCGATTTAAATAACTTGGAGCTGTTTGCAGCTTTTTCCTATGCTACCGCCCTGAGGTGTCGTTCCTCCCAACGCGGATATTCCTTATTTTTATGAGTCAGGTCTATTTATTGCGAGCAATTTCACAAAAAACCCAACTGATGATTAAAACATCAGCAAAATGTAATTTTTCGAATGAGCCGAAAAGCCACTAAAATGGCGCAATTTGACGCGGAATCATACAGAGGTTGCCTAGGATTGTGAAGCTTATATTTTGTCAATTTACTAGTTCATTTCCACTCGCAAATTACATCCTTATTATTAATATCTTTCACTGTAGACCCCTTTATTTTGTTTACATTAAAAGCAATTCTGTTTATCTTTTGCGTCGTCCGCGATTAACGCGGATATACATCGATGTAATTAATATCTTTCATGGAGAAGACTATGAAAAAAACAGCACTTGTGTTGTTGGGGATGTTTGCATTTAGTGGTGTAGCAGTAGCAGCAACAGAAGAAGCGACAACAACTTCTAGCACTTCTACTACCACTACAGCTTCTACCTCTGCAGCAGGCGGTGGTACTGCAGGTGCAGCGGCAGTAGGTACAGTAACAGCAACGGCAGTGGGTATCACTGCAGCGGCGGTTGCAATTGCTGCAGTAGCATCAAGCAACTCAGGTACAGGCACTACGACCACTGTTACAGCGGCGCAGTAATCTGACCTTTAAAACAACCGCGTAATGCGGTTGTTTTCTTATAAACTTTTAGATCAACCTCTCATGCGCAAAATATATTATTTATTTCTTTGTCAGTTATTTCTTCTTTCCGGATGTGCAAAGAATGCGCAGCATTTATCTGACTCTTTGCAACTCGCCATTTTCGGGCCAGAACAGCCTGTTATTTCCGCAGAAAAAGTCGCCAGTATTCCTTACGCAAGTATCTATATTCAGCAAAATGATAACCCGCTGGCTTTAATGGTTTTGGCTTGGGCTGAACCGGCGAAAAATAATACACATACCGCGTTGAAATGGATCTCGGCCGGGCAGGAAATGGTGGTGACCGAAGGGGGACGAATTACCAAAACCCTTAATTTGGGTGGCGGAAATTTAGTCAATATTGAATCTCACTCTGTCGATCCTTTGCTATTAGGGCTACATAACCCGAGTACGCCGCGCTATTGGGAGTTCTATTTGAGCTGGCAACTCGGCTATCACTTTCACTATTTGGCGCAATCTCGTTTTGTGAGTGAAGGCGAGCAAATCAAGCAGTTGCCCAATGGCGAATCTCGCTCTCTGCTGCTGTTCAATGAACAGATTACGATTGCAGCGCTGGATCAGCAGTATCACAACTATTACTGGATCGACCCGACTTCAGGGGCGGTCATCGCGACCGAGCAACAATTGGCTCCGGGCTTGAACCGTTATGCCCTCGCGGTGGGTAAATCTTATTTGAATCAAGGAGGCATCTAATGCTGAAACGTTGGGTAACCTTGATTACGTTGGTCGGCGGGCTCAGTGCTCACTCACTGTTTGCCGCACCTTTGGCGACTACGCTAGAAACGCGCTTTGCTGGCAACGCCACTCAGTTGCGCTTTGAGGAGCCGATTCGCCTTGATCAAGCGGTCATGCAAACGCTGGAACATTATCAACTCAGTACGTTGGATGTGGAGTGGTCAAGCGCTGGGCTGTTCGATTTAAGTCATCCGTTCTCGTTTAAGCAGCATGTGCTGTTGGTGTTGGCGCATCAGCAATCTGCCGCGCCCATGACGCAAAAAGTGTTATGGGAAACGCTGCGCGATCAATTACGCCTTTCTGCGTTTGCAAAGCGTATTTTTACCCTAATCGATCCTGATTGGACACGGCTTGCCGCGCAAGATAACCCACGCCTAAACGGCCAATGGTTATTAACGCTCAATCCGAGAGTGGCGGAAGTTTCCGTTTACGGGGCGGTGAAAAAGCCCGGAGATGTCACGTGGCGAGGTCGTCAATCGGCTAAGGATTATGCGCAAGCCGCCGGTTTAGTCGATGAGCAGATCAGCGAAATTGTGGTGATTCAACCCGATGGCGTGGTGCAAAAACATTCGGTGGCGTATTGGAATATGACCTTTGCTGAGGTTGCTCCCGGGGCCATTGTGTACGTGCCTATGCCGCTGCACGACTCTTCTTTTTATCCTGATACTCCAAGCACTGACGCTAATCAGTTAGTGATCGAACTGCTGAGAAATAGATTACCGCTATGAAAACTGGCCGCTGTCCTCAACTTAATACTTCTCTCTCACTGCTTGCCGTTGTGGTCAGTAGTGCGCTGTTGGTGCCAAGGCATGCCAACGCCGATGAATTCAGCTATCCGCAGCTGCGCCATTCGCAAACGGATTTTGGCGGCGCGGGGCTGATTCAAATGCCGAGTGCGCGCATGATGCCCGAAGGCGAACTGAGCCTCGCAGTGACCAACAATGATGATTACATTCACTACGCGGTTTCGCTGCAACTGTTCCCGTGGCTAGAAACAACGGTACGTTACACCCAAGTGCATGAGCTGCTGTACAGTGGCGATTCAGGGTTTAGCGGTGACACTAAGTACACGGATAAATCGATTGATGCCAAATTGCGCCTATGGGAAGAGAGCTACTGGCTACCTGAGATTTCGCTGGGTCTGCGCGATGTCGGCGGTACTGGCCTATTTGATGGCGAGTACTTGGTGGCGAGCAAGAATTTTGGCTCGCTCGATTTTACTTTGGGTGTTGGCTGGGGTTATTTAGGTAATCGCGCCAATCTCACTGGCGATAAATCCAAGACACCCGACTGTGGGCGTGATGGTAGCTACGGCGGCAAAGGCGGGATGTTTGATCTCGGCCGAATGTTTACGGGGTGTACTGCGCTGTTTGGAGGCGTGGAATATCAAACGCCTTTTGAACCGCTACGCCTAAAGGTGGAATACGATGGCAATGACTACCGCAGTGATTTTCCGGTCACGCGCGGCAAGCAGTCGATGCCCGTCGATACACCTTGGAACTTTGGGGTGGTTTACGCGCTCACTGACTGGGCAGATTTACGCCTGAGTTATGAACGCGGCAATACGTTTACTGCGGGGGTGACTTTCGGTACTAACGTCGCCGCTCTTACACCCACATGGGTCGATTCTCCCGCGCCAGCTTACCAGCCTGCGCCAAGCAAAACCGAACTCACGGATGAAGAATGGCAACGCTTAAGCCAAGATTTGGCGACGGTGGCTGGCTATCAATCGGTGGAAGTGTATCAAGAGGCAGATAGCGTTACGGTGAAAGGGGCACAGGCGAAATACCGTGACCGCCAAAAGGCAGAGCAAAGAGCCGCCACTTTGATTGCCAATACGGGGATTGATGCCAGAACTTATCGCATTATTGAAACGGGGGAAGATCAGCCATTAACTGAGACTCGCTTAAACAGTGCCGCCTTCAAGCGCATTGCCGATCGCGATTATCCGGATGCCAAATTGGATGATGCCAAACAAACCGGTAACCCCGCCCCGATTTCGGGTGACCTGAAAGCCGCGCAAATCGAGCGTTGGAGTTTTGGTTTTTCTCCTGTGTTACAGCAGTCGTTCGGTGGTTCAGAAGATTTCTACCTCTACGCGATTGGGGTCAATGCAAATGCCCGTTATAAAGCTGGCGATCACTGGCTATTTTCAGGCACGCTTTATGGCAACCTGACCGATAACTACGACAAGTACAAATACACGGTGCCGCCCGATGGTACGGATTTGAAACGTGTGCGTACGTTGTCTCGCCAATACTATGAAGAAGTGGTACGGGTGGATAATTTGCAGCTGACTTACTTTGACCAATGGAACCAATTCTATGGTCAGGCGTATGCCGGCTATCTGGAAACCATGTTTGCTGGTGTAGGTAGCGAGATTTTGTATCGTCCACTTGGTAAGAATTGGGCGATCGGAGTGGATGGTAACTATGTTAAGCAGCGCGATCCTAGCTCGACTTTTGGTCTGTATGAGCAAGAGCGTCAGTACGATCCACAAACTGGTCGCTATTATCGAGTGCAAACGGGCACGGTAACTGGACATGCGACCCTCTATTGGCAGCCGCAATTTTGGTCATTGCTGGATAACACCTTACTTAAGCTGAGTGCGGGACGGTATTTGACAGAGGATATCGGCTTTACGATCGATTTCTCTAAGCAGTTTGCCAGCGGTGTCGTAGCAGGAGCCTTTGCGACTAAGACGGATCTCTCCGCTGAAGAGTTTGGTGAAGGGAGTTTCTCCAAAGGTTTCTATATTTCAATTCCATTGGATTTGATGACCATTCGCCCAAGTACCGAGCGCGTGAACATTTCTTGGCTACCACTGCAACGCGATGGCGGACAGATGTTAGGACGTCAACATACTCTGTTTGATATGACCGATGCTCGCGCACCTTGGTTTACCCGCCCTATTCAGCCGATTGCCGAGTAAGCCTAAACCCTGATGTTTTAAGCCCTGCTTTCATGCAGGGCTTTTTATTACCTTAAAACTAAGATTTTTTTTGCTACAAAAACCGTCATTTTTATGACATGTAACTAATAATTTTATCTTTATTTCATTGGGTTGTATTTTGACTTTTTAATGACCATAAAGTCACTAAATGAACGACAAAATGAGACTTATGGCAAATCTTGCAGAGGCAACTACACTCATAAGGAGCAGTAAAAATCGATCTTGAATGCGCATCTTGATCTCACTATCACAATGAGAATTTTCAGGAGGGCTCTATGCACCTTCTCAATTTTGATGCGTTTTCATCGAAAACTTTTTTTCGTTTGTTTGTTGCCCCTTTGGCAATGGCACTGACTCTCACCGGTTGTGCTCACAGCAATGGTCAGCTGCACAAAGTGGCAAATGACAATGCCCCAGCAATCGACTTTGAGATGACAGGCATCCCTCTCATCTATTTCGGCTATGGCTCAAGCGTGCCGATCACCGAGAATTTAAGCCTCACGGCAGCTCATGTCGCCAAATTGAATTATGACCGCGTGATCGCCTATCACCCCACCTGTGATATTGCCTTGGTGGAATCCGATAACCGCGGACAGAACTTTCCTAAAATGGGGTTGGTTTATCAAGATCAACCGGTCACAACTTACGGCGTGAGTGCCACTAGTGATGTAATCTCTGGCTATGGCCACTATCGAATGGATTTAAACTTTGTGAATTATCGCTACTTTAAAGAGTGCCCAGCGAGCATTATGGACGCGCCCATTCAAGCCGGCATGAGCGGTGGCGGTACCTTTAACAGCCGCGGTGATTTGGTGGGCATTATTGCCGCCATGGCCGACACCAAAAATACCCGTTTATTGAATGGCGAAGCCCTACCCTATGAACGCCTAAGTCTATTTGTTTCGATTAACTATGTCCGCGGCTGGTTAGATAACGCCGTCAATCAATATTACGGCGGGCAAAACCAAAGGTTGGCATGGCGGTTAGAGGGAGGGGATGAATTACTTGCTCAAGCCACTGAGCCAGTACAACCCTAATGCTTAACATCCCTCTAAAGATACAAAAAAGCCCTAAACGTTGTTTAGGGCTTTTTTAAGTATCACGCTGACAAATTTAGTGAATTTTCACATTTTCTGAGGGGGCAGTTTCATCTTTTAAACGACACCAGACTAAGTCACCAATGCCATCTGTCGGATTAAAATCGGTTGGTGCTTCAAGCAATAGCTCACGGATACGCTCATGGTTAAACGCATGACACGCTTTGTCTAGCTCGTTAAGATGCTGTTCAAATTCCGCTAAAGGTAAATAACGTTCATTGGCTGTCATGATTCGCTCATGAGCCGTTTTTTGAACATTATCGCCAATCAGCAGTTCTTCATAGAGCTTCTCACCTGGCCTTAACCCTGTGAACTCAATAGCAATATCCCCATAAGGATGCTGCTCATCTTTCACTTCCAGCCCAGAAAGCTGAATAAGGTTAACCGCGAGGTCAGTGATGCGCACAGGCTCACCCATATCAAGCACAAACACATCCCCACCTTTACCCATAGCTCCGGCTTGGATCACCAGTTGCGCCGCTTCAGGGATGGTCATGAAATAACGAATAATGTCTGGGTGCGTCACCGTAATTGGGCCGCCCGCCTCAATTTGACGTTTAAACAGCGGAACCACAGAACCCGATGAGCCCAAAACATTACCAAAACGCACCATACAAAAGCGAGTTCCTTTGGCTTTACGGTTTTCTTGTTCCGCAAGCGCTTGCAAACCCAGTTCGGCCATACGCTTGGTGGTTCCCATGACATTGGTCGGGCGCACCGCTTTATCAGTGGAGATCAGAACAAACGATTCAACACCTGCTTCAATGGCCGCCTGCGCAGCGTAGTAAGTACCAAAAACGTTATTGCGTACCCCTTCAACGACATTGTACTCAACAAGAGGTACATGTTTATAAGCAGCAGCATGATACACAGTTTGAACCTTGAAGCTTTTCATCGTTACCACAAGGCGATTAATTCTCTGTACCGATCCCAGTAGCGGGATGATTTCAACGTGCAGCCCCTCGGCTTCCATCAGTTGTTTGAGTTCTCTATCGATTTGATATAACCCAAACTCTGAAAGCTCAAACAACACTAGTGCTTTAGGTTTTTGCCGCACAATCTGACGACAGAGTTCGGAGCCGATAGAACCGCCAGCCCCAGTCACCATGACGACCTTACCTAAGATATTCGATTCCATTAAACATTGCTGAGGTGTCACCGGATCGCGCCCCAGTAAGTCTTCAATCGCCACATCTTTCAACTGATCGATGGATGCCTTGCCTTCAACGATATCTTTCATATCAGGAACCGTAAGCACTTCCGCCGACAAGTCTATCAATGACTCGAGAATCTTCTTCCTACGCGCTCGTGAAGCACTCGGTACTGCAAGTAGCACTTGGGTAACATCGTATTTCTCAACCAAGTACGCAGCGCGGCTAACATCATGTACCTGCATGCCCATAATCACGGTGTTCTCTAGGGTTTTATCATTATCAATAAAACCAGCCACCTTGTAGCTTTCTGAGTTACGCAAAGCCATCGCTAGTTGGCGCCCAGCAGAGCCTGCACCATAAATCAGCACGACTTTACGACCTTTGCCATTGAGCCCAGAAACCAATACACGCACAATTAGACGCGATCCACCAGAGAATAAGCACAAAAAAGTACCATAGATGATAGGCAAAGAACGGGGCACTGGTGCATTAAAATAAAAAGCGGCAATAGCGACTGATGCAGCAGAAATCAGGGTACCAACACTCACCACAGCAAGAGCATGGAAAGTGAGGTAACGTAGGATAGCTCGATACAACCCAAGTCGAGTAAAACTTAGGATTGTGACAACGATAACCGTTGCAAGAAGATAAGGTATCGAGTCTGAGTGAATAATCTCAACGTTCCCGACTCTAACCCAGTAAGCACTGTAAAATGAGAAAATGATAAAAAACGCATCCACCAAAACGCTGATGATGCGCTTATTTACACGCGAAAGATTCCAGATAAAGTTCAGTCTAGCCATAGTAATTGCTTCACACTTTTCTAATTAGTCTATTTTTTATTTACTGCGTCACCAGCACCACTCCCCGTTACTGTTTTGAGGATATAACGAAAGTAGTCCTTCAATGTCAGTGTATCAATCATCTTTTTGTCGGTTTGAGCTAGAAGTCTTGGCGTAGACATATCAATATTTTGAGTTTGAGCCAGCCCAGTAATTCCGGGAAGAACATCATAAACGCCCAAGGCATCACGTTCGGCAATCAACTCTTCTTGGTTAAAAAGGTTCGGACGAGGCCCAACTAAACTCATTTCACCTTTCAAAACGTTAATGAGCTGTGGTAGTTCATCAAGCTTAGTTTTGCGCAAAAAAGCACCGAGTTTTGTTATAGAACTGGTACTTGCTAGATGAGAGGCAACCGACTGGGTATCCACCGACATAGTGCGAAACTTAATCAGTTTAAATGGCTTCTTGTTACGCCCAACCCGCTCTTGCACAAAAATAGGTGAGCCAGTATCGAATAAGCCTATGATAGTAACAACAAGCAACACAGGCCATAAGAGCAGTAAGCCCAAAAAAGCTGCTAAAAAATCCAATAGACGAATCATGCTTTACCACTGTTTTTCTTTGAGTGTAAAAAGGCTTCAGCGGTTTCCTTAAAGCCATCTCGTAGAGACTGAGGTGGCCTCCAACCTAATGTGTCTTTCGTATGAGAAATATCAACCTGCAATGACCCAGTTAATCTATCCACGACCGCTGACTTGTTGAAGAGTTTCCCCACTAACTTGTAGCACCAAACGGGAACTGGAAGCTGCCAAGCGGGTTTCTCTAAAGCAATGGCCATTTCACGCACCATTTCTGAGGTGGAAACATCGTGATCATCAGAGACAAGAAAGATCTGGTTAGATGCTTTAGGGTGGTTAATACAGGTGACAATTAAGTCAACTAAATTATTAACAGAAACTAAACTGCGTTTGTTCTTGGTGATACAACCAAATGGTAGTGGAATACCTTTTGAGACTAAGTTCATTAGAGAAGCGAAATTCGCTTTGACTCCTGGGCCATAGACAAGTGTTGGCCTGAGAACCACAATCTCCATCCCTGTTTCCTTACCAATGTTAAAGAGCTGTTGTTCAGCCTCAGATTTCGATAGTCCATAGTCATCTTCTGGTGCGTGCAAATCGGCTGAAGTGAAGGGCCTATCTTGAGACGTACCTTCACCATTTACCTTAATACTACTAACAAAGACGAAGCGCTTTACACCTGCACTTGCAGCTTGTCTAGCTAAGTTGACCGTACCGCGAGTATTGACCTCTCTGTACTCTTCTAGAGGGTTGCTCACCTCGTCATTCATCACGTGAACGCGGGCAGCAAGGTGAACAACGACTCCAACACCACTTAACGCCACCGAGTAATCCGTGTCATTGTCGATTTCAAGTTTGAAGAATTTTTCAGAAGGCTGCCCTTTAGGATTGTCACGACCTAATGACAATATATTATTGGCCGGAAGTTCTTCCAGTAACTTACTGCCGATGAACCCAGAAGCTCCGGTTAAGAGGATATTCATTATTTTGATTTCTCAATTGTATCTATTATCTGACTGGCGGCAGCTTCCACTGAGAAGCAGGCTTTAAGTACCTCATGCGCCCTAGAGCCCATTACCTTACGCGCAGCTTGGTCTGTAAGCAGCATCAATGCAGCCTCATGCAGTGATTGGTCTTCACCGTTTATATAAGCTTTACCCGCACCTTCATCATTAATAAACTCAATCAGATCATTACCAGGATTTACACTACCCAGAATGGGCAGTGACTGCACCATATAGCCAAGCAATTTACCGGGAAAGTTGTGCGCTTTATGTGTTTTTGCAAGTGAAAACAAGCCCACATCGACTTGAGTCAAAACTTCTTTATAAGCCTCTTGGCTAATTGAGGGGAGAAGCGTTAGGTTATCGAGATTTTTGTTCTTCTTAGTTTTCTCTACCAGTTCAAATTCATCGCCCTGTCCGATAAAAAGAAAATGCGCCTTGGGATAGGCTTGCATGCTTTCAGCCAAGCGCAATAAATTAGCCATATCTTGTGCATGACCAATATTACCACCATAAAAATAAATAACTTTATCATCCAATTGGCACTGTTTTCTGATATCAATCAACGAAGAACTAAAACTCTTAGGGCTCACATCAGCCCAGTTTCGAAGGACTTGAAGGTTTTGATAGCTTGGATGTAACTTTGAAAAATACGCTACATTGGCGGGTGACATTAAGCCAATAGTATCCGACGAGTTGTAGTTCACCCTTTCAAAGAATCGAAAATAACTCGCAATAGGCGATTTTGCAGATATCAACTTCTCGTCGATAACCCACTGCGGAAACATATCCCTTAAAATTAAATAGTTATACGTACCACAGTGGCGCTTAAACCAGTGCATTAGCGGTCCAAAGAATATGGACGGTGAATAGTTCACACAAGCATCAAATGACTTAACACTATCAGCACCGTTAAGGGCCAAATAAGCATTCACTGACAGCAATGATTCACTGATGACTCTCTGAATCTTACCTTTACCTCGCATTGGAGGATTACGAAAACGCCATACTTCAACGCCATCATAATATCCTTTAACCAAGCGCTCTTTTTGTGGACCATGACTTGGAGTAATTATAATAGGCTCGTGACCGAGCCTTTTAAACTCCAAAGCCAATTCATGAAACATTTTGGCGTGAACCAGAGTACTATTGGGGAGGTAATCATCGGGAAATAAAGCTATACGCACTAATCTTTCTTCCAAACAACTCGATTAACATAATCGGTATAACTTAATATAGTTCTAACCACTTTTTCAGATACATTAGGCGCAATGTAGTCTTGGACTTTATTGATTAAACGATCAGAACCTCTTGGTTGATCATCTAAAATCTCAATAGCTTGAAGAATACGCTCCACACTCATACCAGTGAACATTACAGCACCTTCTTCAAAACCTTCTGGTCTTTCTTGTGCATCACGAATGTTTACTGCTGGGAAGTTTAAAATAGACGATTCTTCAGTAATGGTACCGCTATCACTCAATACGACCTTAGCATCAATTTGTAACCGAACATAATCGCTAAAGCCTAATGGCTTCATCAATCTCACTAAATCATGAAACTTAAGATTTAATGCATCTATTTTTTTTCGTGTTCTTGGGTGAGTGGAAACAACAATCGGAAATTGATATTTCTCCGCCAACGTATTTAACGCTTCAACATATTTATGAATATTTTTTTCAGAGTCCACATTTTCTTCTCGATGGACGCTAACTAAAAAATACTCCCCTTTAGATAAAGAAAGGCGGTCAAGTACATCTGAAGTATCAATTTTATCTTGATAAAAAGCGAGCACCTCATCCATTGGGCTGCCTGTTTTTACAATTAAATCCGGTTTAATACCTTCATTTAATAAATACTCTCGAGCAATATCGCTATATGGCATATTAACATCAGAGATATGATCAACAATTTTACGGTTAATCTCTTCAGGAACACGCAAATCGAAACAACGGTTACCTGCTTCCATATGGAAGATTGGAATTTTTCTTCTTTTCGCTGAAATAGCAGAAAGAGCACTATTAGTATCACCTAAAATAAGCATCGCATCTGGTTTTATTTCATCAAATAATTTATCTGATTTACTAATTACCTGCGCTATTGTCTCTGCAGCTGAAGATCCAGCACACTCAAGAAATACATCTGGCGCACGTATACCAAGATCATCAAAAAAGATTTGGTTCAATTCATAGTCATAATTTTGCCCAGTATGAGCTAGCGTGTGATCACAATATTGATCTAATTTTGCAATCGTGCGAGATAAACGAATAATTTCTGGGCGTGTACCGACTACGGTAACTACTTTAAGTTTGTTCATGCTTGATACCTTCTTACAAAATCTCTATGCATATATTCAATTAAGTCAGCCCATACCGGTGGCTGAAAATGAGCGGCCGCTCTAAATCGTGTTGAATCGAGAGAACGATCAATCACTAACTCAGCCGACTCATTAATCTCAATTTCTTTTTCATACACTTTGGCAACCAAATTCAATAAGGTGTACTTATCAATAGGATCAACCGAAAGATGGTATAAACCGTTAAGTTCTGAATTTGGCAAAATAGTTTCAGCAAGAAGTTTTGCAATATAACACGTTGGCAAACCTGAAAAGACCGCTTTAGAAAAACCTTTAGTAGAACCTTGTTGCGACAAAAACCAGTCAACTAAACTCACCGACGAATTAAGCTCATGACCAATAATTGAAGTTCTTAAGGTTAAATGGTTGCCATAAGACACTTCCCCTAGACATTTTGATTTACCGTATAAATCTCTTGCATCGGGTAGATCGTCTTCGGTGTACAAACCTTTTTCACCTGTAAATACACAATCTGTAGAAAAGTGGACTAAACGCGCATTAAAACGATCACAAAGGTTAGCCAATTCATGTGGCAGTAATGCGTTTATTTTAACCGCATCAATATGCTGCTTTGAAATACTATGCTGCTTAATAAGACCAATGCAGTTTATGACTACATCAGGCTTCACTTGACTGATCGCAGACTCTAATGAGTGGATATCGTAAACATCAATATTGGAGATGATCTGATCTTTATAAGAATCAAAAAATTTTTCTTTACCCTTGAGGCTACGAACCGTACCAAACACCGTTATTTTTTCTTGTTCACTAAGGTTAGCAAACAGGCTATAACCAAGCATGCCTGTTGCACCTAAGATTAATACTTTCATATCAAACACCTTCAGGAATAATAATATTTCCAGCTTCAATTTCACGCATAAAATCTAATTTGCGTAAAAGCTGTTTCATTTCTTCCACGGTTAATCGTTCTGTATTGTGTGAATTATAATCTTCAATCGCTGAAAGATCTTTTTCACCTTCTTCAAAGTATTTCGAATAGTTAAGATCACGGTTGTCGGCAGGAACGCGATAGTATTCACCTTGTTCTTGTGCAATGAACATTTCTTCACGGCTACACAAAGCTTCGTAATGCTTTTCACCATGGCGAGTACCAATAACATTAACTGTGTGGTTCGGAGCATTGAGCATGTCAAGTAACGCCTTAACCAATACATCAATAGTAGCGGCAGGAGCTTTTTGTACAAAAATATCGCCGTTTTCGCCATGTTGGAATGCATGTAACACCAAGTCTACGGCATCATCTAATGTCATCATAAAACGTGTCATGCTTGGATCGGTAATGGTGATAGGATCACCATTTACTACTTGGCGAATGAACAAAGGAATAACAGATCCACGTGAGGCCATTACGTTACCATAACGAGTACAACAAATGGTGGTATTGGTATGCTCTAAGTTTCGACTTTTCGCAACAATCACTTTCTCCATCATCGCTTTAGAAATACCCATCGCATTAATTGGGTATACAGCTTTATCAGTGCTCAAACAAACCACACGTTTTACATTATAAGCAATGGCGGCTTCTAATACGTTTTCAGTACCAATGATGTTTGTTTTTACTGCCTCTAAAGGATAAAACTCGCAAGAAGGTACTTGTTTTAATGCTGCCGCGTGGTAAACATAATCGACGCCGCGCATAGCGTTTGAGATGCTTTGGTAATCACGTACATCGCCAATATAGAATTTTAATTTATCCGAATGGAAGTGCTTACGCATATCATCTTGCTTTTTCTCGTCACGAGAAAAAATTCTAATTTCTTTAATATCGGTACTTAAAAAACGACGAAGAACCGCATTACCAAAAGAACCCGTACCACCAGTTATTAGTAAAACTTTATTTTTAAACATTTTAATCTCCAAACTCATTAAGACATTTCCATGTCTTAATAGCTGTATTTTTCCATAAGTAATTATCCCTAAGAGAGACCGATTTTTCTCTCATCTCACTTAGCAAATCAGGTTTTGACAGTATATTATTTAAGTAATCATGAATTTCGTCATGATTTTTTTCATCAAAATACAACCCAGCATCTTGAGCGAACTCTGGCATTGGTTCGGTTTTTGAAGCGATAACAGGAACCCCACACCCTATCGCTTCTAATAGAATATTCGGGCAGTTCTCACATGATGAGGGAAAAATGAATAACGATGCAAATTGATATAGCTCTGGTAAGTCTTCATATGGTACTTTCCCTTTAAAAATAACAGACTCCGCCAAATTATTACTTTCAACATAGTCTATGCATTCCGAATATGAGGGCTCCATAAACTCCCCCGCCAAAACGAGTTTATATTTATTTTTATATTCAGCATTTAATTTATCATAAGCAATAATCAACTTAAGATGATTCTTATATGGCTCAAATCTAGAGACATATAATAAATATTCTTGCTCAGGTATATGATGAGCAATCGGAGTAAAAACACTGGATATACCATGATAAATAGTACTCGAACTCTTTACCTTTACCTTATTTTCAATCGATTCCTTAGCGTAGTTAGAAATAAAGATAACATGATTAGCAGAGCTCATCGTCCGAGTCATAAGTTGTTTTAAAATCCAATTCTTAAACTTTAACCTCTTACTCGGTAAATTTTTAATGGCTGCTTTATCAAATGGTAACATGTTTCTAAACATTGTTACTTTGGGAATTCCGAAAGTAAAAAAGGTAAAATCCATTCCACCAGGAACAAATAAAACTGAAGCTTTTAGTTTAAGAAGTAGAAATGGCAAATAGAAAGCTTCCCATAGCATTCTGGAAAATATATTTCTATTAGCCACCTTAGATTGAATAAAAGTTATCCTTGGATCATCTGGTAGTAATGTGATGTCTGGGCATGCCACATAGATATTTATCCGTCTACTTGTTGGAAGGTTTTCAAGCAGATTGAAAATATAGGTTTTCCCTCCACCTAACTTTGCTGACAATGCATTTATAAATATATTATTCATTCGACAACACTCAAATATTTATCACCTACAGATTTCAATGTCTTACCTTTTAAAATCTCTTCAACTTCATGAAGAGTTAATAATTCATTTTTATTTTTAAGAATAAATTCCTTAATTCTATCCACTGGTGTATCACTGTCGACATTTAGCACCAATGGATAACCACTGAAGCTCGATATACTCGTTGAGCTTAGAAAGTTTATAATTGGCTTCCCTGTTGCCATGCATTCAAAAATTTTACTTGGCGTCATAGGGCAATCTTCATTTTCAACATTAATTAAAATGTCAAATGCTTTACTCAAGCGGATTGCTTTATCTCTATCAACTACACCATAGTGATTAACAAACCGTGAATTATTAAAAGTAAGACCATTCAGAGGACCATAAAATTCAAACCTAAGACAATCGATACCAATCTGATTTAATTTTTCAATTACCAACTTTGGTTCTCGTATATTTTTATGAAAGGCTCCGACGTAACCAATACGAATAAATCCCTCATTAACCACTTCTTTGTTTTTATAAAAATCAGCAACATTTACTAAGTGAGGGACAATATCAAAATTCAAAAACCAAGGATATTTATACTTATATAATTCAAACGTTCTTTTGTTTGTTAACGATACCAGAGTTGAACTTTTGAAAACTACACTTTCAATATATCTATTTAGCCAATCATATATCGCATAATTATTCACAGGCATTTCTTTTGATACAGAAAACGGATCACCGAAATCAATCACAAGCTTTGTCTTCTTATTCAAACTTTTATATAAAAAGGATGAAACCACAGCAGAGAATGTAGGAGAATAACCAATAACAAGATCAAATTTTTTATTTCTTATTTTATAAACTTCAAGCATTGAAAACGGAAGCCAATGCCACAAACCGTCCGGCCAAAATATTTTTCTATATAGTTTCTTAATAATTGACATTACTATATTTTTAAAATTTCCATTCCTTACCGCAGGATTAATCTTGGGATTTGCTGTATTATTTTTTATTGTTTTTGGGAAGTTAACTCTAGTAATTCCATTGTCAGTATCTGATTCACTGGGTAACCCACCACAAATGACTTCAACATCATGCCCCTGAGTTAAAAAATAATCCCTTAACAAAGCCCAACGATATGAGTGAGCCGTTGTGCTTGGTGGAAAATGGTAGTTCACAATTAAAATCTTCATTCTAATGAGTCAACCTGACAGATATCAATTTTGATAATGCAATAACACCTATTGCAGGAATAAAGTAATACATAGCATATGTATAATATGTATAAGAAAACTCTGAATAAGATAATCTTGATGCCGCAAGCAAGAAGTATACATATAGCATCATCTTAATAAAACCAGTATTACTTAGCATAAATGTAGGTATTCTAGAGTAGAGAACCAAACCACTAAATAGTGCTGCTGACAAAATTAATATTCCAACCATTAACCCTATTGGATATCCAAAATTAATTATCCCTTCAGTGATCGATCCTGTTGCCAAATTTGACAACCCTCTCCATTGATCACCAGTATATATTTTCGTAAACGCAACCCCACCTGAATCCAACTTTTCTGGATAGATAATCCTAGGTATAAAATTTGTAATTAGTGAAGCATAAGTACTTCCATATAAAAGAGGTTTTTCATCTGATGCAAAAACAATCTCCATCGGTATCAAACCATATCTAAAGTGAGTGTTTTCCAGTTTGATATCATTTGAAGAGGATAACTTCAACTCGCCATCTGTGGTGTTGACCGTATTTCTTATACCTCCCAAAACAGCGATCATCACGCCAATAAAAACCACATAAGGAAGTAATTTAACTGGGGTGAATTCTTTTCTAACATAATGATATATTATTATCTCAACTAAAATTGTCATCAATAAAAATGATCTAGACCCTGAGAGCAATGCAATAAAAACAAAAATAAAAAAGTGAATAAAAAATACAAGCCACGCCTTCTTACTTGATTTTGACCGAACTAGCATTATGGAAAAATAGATAACATTCATAGTAGCAATAAGGTTATTAAGTATAATGACATAGCCCTTACCTCTGAAATATTCTACCCGGTATGCAATATTACCAATATAGTTAACAACACCGCCAAGCTCAATAATTATAATTAACTGATTGAAAATTGATATTATAGAAAATAACCAAATGGAAACTATAATTCTTTTGCATAAATTTAACTTAACATTTTTATTTATTTTTAAATTAACATTTCCACTTTCAAAAAATGACAGGATTAATATAATGAGACAAATTAATGCATATGAACACACAACTAGGATATCATACTCATTAATAAAAACATCAAAATAGAAGAAGATGTTAAATGCGGAATAGAGCTTAATTGGAGAAAATATGTCCTTATTATTTAAGAATGACTTTGCAATTGTAATTATAATTATTAGAATTAGAATTAGCCGAATGAATATATCATACGCATCAGTTAGACCAATTAACTCCATTGAAAACCTCTAGAAACTTGAATGTATTACCAAGAGAAAAACAATAATAAATGACATCGTAATACGAGAGTATTTAATATGATATGCTTTTTCCGAAAAATACCACGTACATATAATTAGAACAATGGAACCTAGTAGTGAAGCTATAAGAAGGCCATGCAAATCATTAGCTAAAAACATAAATCCGATTGTGAATACCACAGAGGTAAAATAGGAATAAGAGATATATTTTGTTTTTCCTGACAGCTTGATTCCTGTTTCTAAGATCTCTTTAAAAATCAATAAGCCCGAAGGTAAGATAGCCAAAATTATAATGTTTTTAACCTCACTATATTCAGCATCAAAAAACACATTTATTATCCAACCACCAAGAACATGGATAATTAATGATGAGAAAATAATTAAAACCAAGACGATTCTAAGCGTTTTATTAATCTTATTATCCAAATTTTCGTCATGTTCATTCTTATATAAATATGGATTCCAAGCCATATTAAAAGCGATATATATCAATTGAAAAAAAGCAGCGAATTTTGTTGCCAAGCCTAAAATGGCTACTGTCTGAGCCCCAAAATAGGATAAAGCTATAAATCGATTACCAAATTGAACAAAGAAACTACCAAACCTTGCAGGTAATTGAGGCCATGAGAAATCCACAGATTTCCGAATAATCGAAAAATCAGGTCTTATGCTATTATTCTTATAATAGATAAGCAGCGCGGATGATATGATGACAGTTAACCAACCAGAACTCATACCAAGGACATAGCCAAGATTTCCAAATGGTTTTACAACGACTAAAGCGTATGTAACCACTGCTGTAACAACAACTTGACTTAAGGTAATTAGAGAGAATATTTTTTCTTGCTCTGCATACCTAAAATAAATAAGAAGAATGGTTGAAACATTAAAAAGAACACTGCAAATAGAAATGATAATAATATTCACATACTCAATATCACTCCCAAATAGAAAATTAGATATTTTTTTTGAGCTTATTGCCACAACAAAAAATGCAAGCGTGGATAGGATAAAAACAACAATAGATAAAGCCAATGTATAATTGGCTTTATCTTCAACCTTATACATATATCTTTGTACAGCGGTTTCAAGCTGCATTGAACCAAAAATAATAATAATATTATAAAGAGCAACCAATACTTCTATACGACCAAATTCTTCAATTGAAAGGGCCGATAAGTAAAATGGCAATAGTAATATAGGGAGCATCCTAGATAATCCGGTGACACCTCCATATATTAAAATGTTCTGTACTAGTTTATTTTTTATCATTTAGAAAGCTTATATACCATGGCATTGCTTCATTGATTCCATCTAGAATACGGTGCGATGGTGCATAGCCTAAATACTGCTTAGCTTTACTAACATCGGCCTGAGAGTGCCTAACATCACCAGCACGAAACTCTCTATAAATAGGTTCTTGCGAAACAACAATAGCATTATTCGATAATGCCGATTTAATGGCAGAGAATAGATCGTTTAAGGTTGTTCTGTCTCCTACTGCAACATTGTAAATCTTGTCTTTTGCTTCTTCTGGTGCGGTGGCGGCAAGAATATTCATTTGCACTGTATTAGCTATATAACAGAAATCGCGACTAGTCTCGCCATCACCATTAATATAAATATCATCACCTTGAATAATTGCTGCTGTCCATTTGGGAATAACAGCCGCATAGGCACCATTTGGATCTTGGCGTTTGCCAAACACATTAAAATAACGCAGTCCAATACTTTTAAAACCATAAGTCCGCGCAAATACATTCGTATAAAGTTCATTCACGTATTTGGTTACGGCGTAGGGGGATAACGGGTTGCCAATATTTTCTTCTACTTTTGGTAATGCAGGGTGGTCACCATAAGTAGAACTTGAGGCGGCATAAGTAAAGCTTTTCACTTGCTGATCTTTGGCTGCTACTAAAATGTTTAAAAAACCAGTGATGTTAGCGGAATTTGTAGTAATAGGATCATTAATTGAACGGGGGACAGACCCTAGTGCCGCTTGGTGTAATACATAGTCTACGCCTTGAACCGCTGCTACACAGGTCTCAGGATTACGTATATCGCCTTCAATAAAGGTAAATTGTTGCCATTGGGCTTCTGTTACTAAACTTTTAACTTCATCTAAGTTATGTTGATGACCCGTTGCAAAATTATCTAACCCCACAACGGTTTGATCAAGCTTGAGTAGTTTTTCAAGTAGGTTGGAACCGATAAAACCGGCCACACCGGTCACGAGCCAAGTTTTAGGTGATTCAACGAGCTCTTGTTGGATTTGTTCGTATTTGGTCATGGTGATTCCGGAGAATAGGGGAACGAAAGATATAGGGTCTAGGGTC
>NZ_WPDC01000061.1:0-19313 GCF_035615595.1 Vibrio sp. R-1
TGTGCCGTTATGGTAAAAGTTGCAGTTATTTCAATTGCTTATAAAACTCCCGATTTTGGGAGTTTTAACAGTGAATCGAAAAGAAATGACAAAAAACTTTGTTTTTCGTGAATTTGAATGCGGATTAAGCATCGAAGAAGCCGCGAAACTTTGTTTTAAAACTGTGAGCGAGGTCAAGCGGTGGGATGAGGGAGAAAAGATACCACCAATCTGTAAAAGGCTTATGAGATGGCACAGCAGGAAAGAACTCTATTACGGTGATGAGTGGTGGGGCTTTCGTATGGAGGGTGGTCGACTAATCCTACCAACAGGTGACAGGGTAGCGCCTCAGCAAATCTTATTTGCAATAGCAATCATGCAGATTGAAGCACCAGAACATGATCTAGCTCGTTCTAAACTTCTAAAATACGCCAGAGCAATGGTAAGAATTAAGGGGCTATAAGCCCCTCTTTTTAAAAGTTAAAATGAACTATTTATTCAAATTTCTGATTAGAAATAGAATCTTTTTCTAGCTTACTAAATAATTCTGCAGATACTTTTTCCTATAGCCTTTAATTGGATCAAGATATACGCCTTCAAGTGTCCATTGTTCGATTTGAAATATCATTAAATTAATATATCTTTTAAATCTTGAATTGTTAATGCTTCGGCAGGTTCAAAATATCAAATTTGGTGTTTGTAAAATTTTCATTGATTGACAATTAATAAACCTATTGGACTAATAAAATTAAAATCGCGATATAATATACTTTTCTAAATTCGGCTATCACTTGAACAAAGTTCATTACAATGATCTCTCAGATTAGTTACAGTACCAATAACTGTATTATCTAATGAATGCCCCTTAGGTGGGCAAATCCAATCAAAGAAAACAGATAAGTCATCTAGATTATTTCCAGTAATATTTGAGAGATATTTTTGTCCATCCCTTAAACTTAGTGGCTTACTTGTATCTTTGTCTATTAAATGTGCGATATATTTACTTCTGAATTGAAAGACCTTCATAGACTCTAATTTAGAGCGCAAACTGATACAATTGGTTCTTAAAGGCTCTGGCAATAAGTTAATCTCTTTTCCATAATGATCTAGACATTCCCATAATTTTGCTAAATTTAACACTGTATAACTTAAGGCCATACGAATCATGGCACTATGTTTAACGTTCTCTTTAGAAAAGTCTTGTTTATTTATGGTGTCTACATAAAGTTGAGTTGAAACTGCAAGGTCTACAATTTGGTCAACTAAAACCCAACGCATTTCTTCATATCGATTCATGCGAAATCTCCAATGTTTATAATAAATCGAATTTTCATTCAATCATGCAAATAGAAAAACTAGGTGCATATTTATCGCGTTTTATACAGAAGAGCATTGAGTGCCGCAAGTCTGTCGTTTAGTGTTTGCGATGAACGATAGATTCAAGATGAAAGACACCTTTGTTTGCAATGAATGGCCGCCAACTTAGGCGGCTTTTCTTGGCTGCAAGTTAAGGAAAAAGAGTCGCTCCGCTCCGTGTCGCGCACTAGGGCGCGAGATAGTTTTTTAAGAGCAGTGACCCCAGAGGCTAAGGTGGATGGGGGAAAGTACCCCCGTAGTACAAGTACGGGGGTTCGGGCGCTTTGCGCTGCTCCGCGTCGTAGTCCACTCCTTGTGCGCGCGCTAAGCGCCAGTTATCCCAACCCATAAGCCGAAAGCGACCATTGTCCCAATTGATATTGCAGAAATTCCGCTTGCTCGCATCAACAGAGTTGATGACTGCGCCGAGCGGCTTCAATCTGATTAAACCATTTTTTAAACATTAAAAAGGCCGCATAAGCGGCCTAGTTATCTACAGATTCTGTGGATATGTTGTTCATTCGCTTTCGCATGCGCGTGAAGAACGACACCAGAAAGCAGGTCAATAGGTCATAGAGCAATAGCGCCAGAAAGACCGCGAGCACGTTTGAAAAAAAGGCCGCTTCCATGAATGTGGCGAACTGGTCGACAGTAATAACGATTTGTTCCATATGATCACCTAAAAGAGCGCGCCTAACTTTACTTGCGGCGGCTGACTCGCGTCAGGCACCGCCTCGCGCAGTATCGGCTTGCAGGTTACGTTGATAGTGATGTTTTCTTTCGTGAGCTTGAGTAGACAGTCATCGTAATGCACATAAGCAATGTCGTTTGCCCTCAAGAATGCATCGTCTAGGTAATAGGTTCCCTCCGGTGTTTTGGCCTCCAGTGTGACAAAGAACTGAAAGCCCTTAGTTTGGGATTGTCGTGTGGTGTGTCCGGTGTAATAGAGGGTCTGTAAGTCATAAAGACCAAGCATTTGCTTTATGGTATCAATCCGATGAGATGGAGCAGGGGAAACAGAGCTAGCTTGATGGCCGTCCCCACCAGTAGATAAAGCAGGAGCATTTTGCCCACCCGTTTGAGGAACGCTATCGGGCGACTGAGAAACGGAAGTGTTAGACGTTTGCGCGGACGTGTCCGCCACCGTCTTAGAAGAACCAAAAACCAGACCGGAAAACGCATAGATAAAATACCCAATTGAAAGTATACCAAGCAGCAAAGACCCCACGATGGTGGGATTCTTTAGCAGCATATTGATTGCACCTGATTGATTCGCTTGCCCTGTTGATGTGGACTTATAGAGCAAGTGAGCATCGAGAGGGATTTTTTGAGGAAAGACGTTGGGATCTTTTCCTTTTGGGATAACCAATGTGGCAACGTTTTTCGGGTGACGGTAAATCAGGGGCTTTCTTCGAGCAAAAAAGTAGGCGTCACGGCCTTTATGGAAATAGCATTCTTCCGCGCAAGCACGGATAGCCGAATCAATTTGCCCCCAATCAGGCGAAAGCAAGTGAATATCCCAGTTGTAATGGCGGTGACGCATGAACCCCTCATTAAAAGATAAGGGATAAATGATCCGGCCAGTTTCGTCATATTCGGCTATCCCCCTGTCGTCCATCTCACAAGCTTGCAGCTTGGACATATCCGCAGGGAGATAGCGAGAATTAAAAAAGCTCTCATAGTCAGGCGGCAACATAGGGAGAAAATCGGACAACGGACGATAGAAAACTTTCTCCATACGAAAGCCGATGTTCTTAGAGAAAATATCTTGGCACTCATCAATCACGATGAGCGCACCAATCGGGCACCAACAAAAGAAATGCTGCCAAAGCTCAATCCCATTCTTATCACGGCTGAAGATACGGATAAGGCGAGTAGTGGAGGGGAACGTAATATCAAAACGCTTTTCGATAACATCGAGCGTTTCAAACCCCTGCATATTGGTGACAACCACGCGACCTGCTTTTAACGCTTCTAAAATGACAAAGTAGGCCACATAAGCAGACTTGTACGACCCGTTGGCTCCCGTCCGAATAAAAATAGCCATGGTTAGAACCTCGTAATTTTCCAAACAA
The DNA here is from genome assembly GCF_035615595.1 of Vibrio sp. R-1. Lineage (NCBI taxonomy): Bacteria > Pseudomonadati > Pseudomonadota > Gammaproteobacteria > Vibrionales > Vibrionaceae > Vibrio > Vibrio sp. R-1. The sequence continues at coordinate 3,411 of NZ_WPDC01000061.1, forward strand.
ACGCAGTAGCAAGACAGTTGAAGTAAATCCCAATAGCTTGAGGGATTTTGAAAATGAAAGCGTAATAACGGATTTCATCCGGTAGGGCATTAAAGAAACTGGCTAACATATCGTTAAAGCCAATGTCATTGAGAAGGTACTCCGCCGTTTTATAGGCAAGCTCAAGCGAGTAAATAAGCCAAAGAAACTTAAGTTTGACATACCAAGCATTGCCCCAAACGACGAGCTGACCGAAGTAATCAGGGATAGACTTGAAAAATTCAGTGACCGTGTCACCTGCATTGGCAATCGCGCCAAGCAAATCTAATAAAAATTGCATTACTCACGCTCCCCCATGATGGTCTTGATACCTGCAAAAGCAGCCAAAAATAAGATGACGGATGAAATCAAGGCGGCGTTGTCAACCAAAGCAGGGAAGACCCCAGACGTGAATTTAGTCGTGGCACCGTTAGCGAATTTAAACGTTAAAGAATGGTCTTTGTATTGACCGCTTTCTAGCTTGGTAATGTCGAAGGAAAAGAGCTTTTTAAACTCCTTTGTCTTTTCTGAGTATTGTTTCTGTAAATCGGTAATTTCCGTATTGAGCTTGGTGATAGCATCCTCACCATAGAGAGGAAGCTCCCCGAAATCGACACCAGAGCCAATGCCTGGCTTAGACAATCCGTTACCACTGAGTAAACCATTTAAGTTATCAATGCCTGTTTTGATGGAATAAATACCAGACTGAACACCGGATAAATCACCGTTACCAGAGCCACCAGAGTTGAGGGCAGAGACGATTTTGTCTGTGTCCTCCATCATTTGATTACGTAATCCTTCAGCCATCATTCCAACATTTTCAGTTAGTTGAGAAACATTAGAATTGAGTTGATTAATACCGAACTCGACAGGCCGAACCGCTTCACGAACATCACGAACGGCGCTCACAATGTTATTAGCGTTAGAACTAATCATGCTGCGAGTGGTAGACATAGAAGTCATGAGAGAATTGAATTGCGAATCAGGAAGACCAGAGCCGCCACCAGAGCCTGAATCACTTAATTTATTGAGTATGTTGCCAAGGGTATTAGCAGACATTTGGGAATATGCGGCACTTTGTGAAGTGTTCTTTTCGATATAGTCCGATAAGTTGCGGATAGAATAAAGCTGTCCTGACATGGTTGACATTAAACTTGAATAGCCCTTGTTTATATCAAGGAGCTGAGAATTTTTAATTAGAAGCTCGTCAAGGGTCATAACACCCATGCCCTCAATGTGCGCAATATCTTTAAAAGCCTGAGCTTGTTGGATACCACTAGTGGTATCTCTAGGCATACCACGAATAACATTCATAACTTTTGCAGGCATAGAAGAGGGAGCATTAGGATCCCAAGGTTTTTGTGGGTCAGCGCTTGGGTCACGAATAACGGTATTACCACCAAAGCGCAAACCATCGCTTGGATCAATTTGGCCGTTGGCCAACAAGCAATGTTTACCATTAGAAACGAATTCACCATGACAAGTGCCATTATTCACAAAGCAAACAGCGACTGTTGCCAAGTTATAACGACAAGTTCGGGCGCAGGTGTAAGGCTTATCGCCAAGGATTTCACCTGACCAACTCACCGAGCCGGAAGAGATCCCAATTTGGCATTCAATCTCAGCGTTGGCCTTGGGCGGAAGGAGTAAGAGAAAAAGGGTAAGGAACAGTAGTAGTGCAAGGTTAGTTAGTGTAAGAGTGCGCAGCATAAAGCCCCCTAAGAGGAAACGCCCCCATTTAGGAGGCGTTCACTCCGGTGTAAAAGCCGTATGCAAAGGCCATGAAATAAGCCACAGCCACCACAACGGTTAGAGCATCGGAGACAAAAGCAACCATAACGATTACTTCAAGATGCCAAGGATACGACCAAGGCCGAAGGCGATAGCGGCAAGACCAATGACACCAATCACCACCATGGTGTAATTCGCTTGACCGGACGCAATCGCGCCCTTGAGTTGTTCGGTAATAGGATCATCCGCAAAAGCGAAAGAAGCAGGGACAGAAGTTGCTACCACAACACCGAATTTTTTAGCCATGTTACGAAATTTCATAGGAATTTCTCCAACTGATTTAAGGATTTAGGGCTATCGACGCCCCATGGTTTTTACTAATCGACCCAAAACATGACCACCAAAAAATGACAGTAGAAGATACGCCGTCAAATCAGAGTAAAGTTGTGAGTCGATGGTTAAAGAGCCAAACGAAACATTTTTAATGTCGTCTAGCTCCGAGGGGGTGAGAATCACGTAAGTGCAGTCAAAGCCTTGAGGCGCAAGCATCAAATAACCGTTGTAAGCAATTACGCAATTACTCATTTTTACGCACTCACTTTGCCAAGTGAGGCTTCAAAATGCTTTTTGACTTCAGGGTCAACGGGCACCATATCCACAACAATCGAACCCGCTAACGGGTCAAGGGGATTAAGTGCTACTTCAACGTCATACTCACGGCGACCCACAAAAGCCCCTGACTTTTCGAGCTTTTCCGCATACTTGCGGTCAATGTGTAAATACTGGTCGTACTGTGGATTCACTTCACCACATTCACCCAAAGTACGGCGTTTGTACTTTTCAGCGTTCACTTCACGAAGTGGACGAGAGAGGTTAAGGATTGCATGATCACCTTGCATTTGATTCCAAACGAAGTTGATACCCAGAACAAAGACGCGAGAACGTGCCATAGTTTTTTACTCCAAAGCGTTGACTAGTTTTTGGTGCATGGACGGGAACGCGAAGACCGTCCCGTCACGTGCCAGTGATGACACGACTTTTTCAAAGTCATTGTCGTAATAATTCAAAAGGGAATTCACAAGGCGGCCATACTGGCGTTTAGCCCAGTACGTTGCCGAAAGTAGGTCACAAGCAGCGCGCTTTTTGCCTTTGGTTTTAGTTACCATCGGCGTGACTTCCTCACTGATTAACGAGGCCGCATAAGGATTAATCCCAACAAAAGCGGCTAGGGGATTGAGTAGGACGTCAACGTCCCACTTTTTGAGCTCGACTTCTGACCGATACCAATGGAAATCCTCAGATTGGATGTTTTGCTCAAGTTTCTTGTTGTAGACACGCCAATAAACGCGAGACTGACGAGAGCCGAAATTACGTTCTTCACGGGTAAAAACTTTATTACCGTCAGCGTCATACGAATATTCATCACAGATTTTGACTTTAGGACTGAAACCACGGGAACGCTTAAACCCACCTGCGATGCAAGCACGTTCGGCCGCTTCGCAAGTGTGCAAGTTGTCGTAGTCATCAAAGGCCAAATCCACACGAGTGAGATACTGAACACCCAACACCACACGCAACCAGTGATGGACAAAAGCACAAGAGCGGTTAGCGAAAAGATGTTTGCAGCCATGGCCGTTAATCTGGAAATGGATCGTGTCGTTATTACCGCCAAACCCAACTTGACCGCAGAAATCATCACCATAAGCACTGGTGAGAATGAAAGAGTCTTCGTAGAACTGAAAGCCTTTGCCACGAATCGCACCATAGTTGAAACCAAGAACGTACTGGATGAAACGGCGAACCGTTTCTTGTAAGTAATCCATGTACATAGCGCGGTAATACTTGTTGTAAGCTTCAATATCGTCAAAGGACTTCGCCACAAAACTGTCGAATTTAGGCTCCGTTGGGAAGAAGAAGCCCGAATAAGGCGACTCTTTTTTACAGTGTCTAAAGTCTTTCAATGAGACAGTGAAACACAAGTAATCAATAATGACGGGCGATTGCTCGTAATCATCAATGAAGGTGTATTCAGCCGGAGTATGGTTAATCCATTCCATAGCCAAGCCCGTAGCTTTGCGGTCGCTACGGTATTTGTAAGATTGATTCGACAAGTGATGAGGTTTGGTCGATTCAAACGGTTTTTTAGGAGAGATGCAGTATTGGTTGATGATGCCAGAGCCACACTCTGGACAGCAGCATTCAAGATGCGTGTCGTAAGAACTGCCACAGTCTAAGCAAGCGTAAACTTTCATAACTGCATTCCCATCAAGACCAAACGTTCAGCCAGAGTTGTTTCGGTAATATCAATCAATTCGTACTCGATACACTCAGATTGAAGATAAGAAACCAAAGCACGGTAAGTGCGGAACGTGTCCCAAGCTCCGAAGAGATAGACAGAAACTGAACCATCAGGGAGTAAGTCGTAATAGACACGTTCCATACGTTGACCAATGCCGTGCAAATGCGAATTTCCGCAATCATAGATGCGGATTTTCGCAATTGCCAGATGCGAAAAAGCGCAATCAATAGGCTAAGATTGGTAAAAAAGGAGGGTCATTTATGTATCAAGGCAAGCTGTTAGATGCGTACAAAAAGGCGCAAAACTACATACAAGACAAGCAAATCGCACACGATTTGAATGTGAACCCATCAAGAATCAGCGAAATGCGCAAAGGCACTCGCTATATATCTGATGATGAAGCAGTTTTTCTGGCAGAGTCAGCAGGAATTGATCCTGAGATAGCACTGTTAGGATGTCACGCAGACCGAAATAAAAACCCACGCATCAAAGCGCTGTGGGAAAGCATTGCAAAAAAGCAGAACGGGCTAGGATTAAGAACAATATCAATGCTTTGCGGTGGTCTAGCGGTGTCAATGAGTCAGGTTAACGAACTGTTACCTCAGTGCATATTATGATCTCTTTATGTAAAATACCCATATAGATCATGAGCTTGTAATTAGTTCTCGATAGACAACATATTAAGTGAATCGCAATTTACCAATTTATATATAAATAGGTGCTTAATGCTTGTTGTCTCATATGTTTCCCAAAAATATGATTTTTGTTTCGTTTACAAGAATGAGACAGAGATCACATGACTAGAAAAGTAAGAGATGAACTTTACAACTTCGGCCTACACATTAACCAAATACAAGATTTGTTACTTTGGCATTTTGATTCGGAAGCAGAGGCAGCAGAATATTTTGGTGTCACTGCGCAAACCGTTAAAAACTGGAAGAAAAAACGCAATTGGCCGTTAGCCGTTGTGAGGTTGTTACTCATCAAACACCGTGGTTATTTGCCAGTCTCTAAGGCTTGGCGAGATTTTAAAATCAGGGGTGACATTCTCTATACACCAGAAGGCCGCGCATTGAATGCCTATGATCTTATGGGACTAGATATTAAGGTTGATGGCTATTCCAACGTGTACCATTTCCGTCGAAAAAAAACACACAATAGAAATGCTCGTTATTTCGGCAAATTCAAAAATAGGGCAATGATCCGTCCTAAATAGAAAAGCCCCAATTGGGGCTTTTCTTGGCAGCGTGGGGCGCTTAACGACGCGTTTTACGTTTAGTCGCTGGCTTTTTGGCTTCAATAATTCGGCCACCTTTACTCCAACGATAACCCTTTTTCAGTGTGCCGTCAGATTTGAGTGCTTGCTTTTTAGTTGCCATCTTTCTTTCTCTCTTGTTCAAGAATCGTAATACGTAAATTATGAGCATTAGTCACTTTAGTCAGTGAGATAGCTACCCATAGGCTAATCAATGTATCAGGTGTGATTGTCCACCCTGTGAGTATTCCGAAATCCATCATTTACCCCTGATTTTGCTTGAGAAATATTCGAGTAAGTAACGCATCATCGAGCGCATTCCCAAGGTATCAACCACAATTGCACCAATTACCCACCAGTACGGCTCCGGTATTTCTTTCAGGCTAGCAAAGCCCTGGTGTACGTATTGCGCATATCCTGGAATAAAACACATCACAATCGGGATAAAAAAGATAAACAAGAATTCATCTTTCCAACCACGCGTCTTGATGCTGAGTTCATCAAGATTGGTTGCTTGAACATCGCCAGCTTGCAACCGTTCTAAATTCTTGTTGTGCTTCTCTTGCTCAAACTCATCTTGACGTTTGAGCGCGTTCGCTTTGTTTTGTTTGTGCTGTTTGTAAGCCTCAAGGCCACTGGTTAACAGCGTGAGAATTCCACCTATCATAGAATGCTCTCCGTTATAGGTTCACCAATCAGGTGACGGTATTGGGTTTTCATGGGGCGGCCTATACCGCCAAAGAGTTTATAAAGTAACGGCTGATAGACTCCGATTTCCCACAGTACCGCCGCTTCTGGCTTTAGCGTGTAGTCGCTCGGGTTGATATATCGCTCTTGGATCACAAGCGGTTGAAGCTCTACAGGAATATGCCCGTTAATTTCCGCGGTAATATCACTCAGTAACTCACCTAATGGTGAGGTCACCACATCAAGTGAACTGTCTACCGCATCGGAAAAACGCTGGCTAAACAGGCGAGCTAGTGCCAGACCTGCCAGCACTAGCAATACCGCGAATAGCAATTGCTGATTAAGCCGCTGCAATACCATTGCGGATCACCTTGTCACTGTATGGCTGAAATCCGTTTTCGTGCTTGATGATCACTTTGATTAACGGTTCAAGATGCTGATAGCCAATCGGGGTATGACGGGATATTTTCAGCTCTTTCTCTGCGTGCTGAATGTAGGCTTCGGTATTGTTCTCGTGTGAGGGCGCCCAACGATGAATAATCCCGTGTAGCGTATTAATGCCATACTTAGATTGATACGTGTTGAGGATTCGAGCAATTGCGCGAATGCCATTTTCGGGCGTATCGAAGATGATAAAACGTCCATCATTACCCATACGGCCACGCCATGCAGTGCCGTTGTCTTCGATATTACCCGGATTTTTGTTTCTGATACCTCGCGGCATGAGAGAATCTCCTTTAGTTATGAGGAGTAGCACCGCGGCTACTCCGATGATCACAAAACGTAATGACGGCATAGTTACAACTTCACAAATTTTTCAGAGCTGAAGTTATTCAAAAAACCAGCTCGTTTCATTTTTGCTTCAATACCCGTTCCCGCTAACTTTATTGCGCTGTAGTGGTCTTTGGCTGGATGGTTGAATTTAATGTCAAGTAATCCCGAATCTGTAGTTGCTAAAAACGAAACTAATGCGGCGCCTTTATAAAGCTGGATGTATTCCAGTGCAGAAAAATTTTGATCAAAGGTTTCACCGTAGAGTTTCGGAACGCCAATAAAATTCGCTCGGATTGTGTGTTTTTTCCCATCACGCGGAACCATGACCGACTTATCAAACTCTACGCCGTCAAGAAATAGCGATACTTGGTGATCTTGAATCGCCCCATCTAATCCGCCTTTTCGTGCTCGGCGGTCTACCCACAACATCCCAGCAACCGGATTTGATAGCCCATTTTGCGCGAATGTGTCAGAGTTCAGAGGGGTTCCACTTTCGCCGATGACATACAAAAGAAATCCATCCGATGAAAGTAACGCGGTTTCGTTTTGGTGCATTGGTTCGTCGGGTTTTGGCGCCATAAACGTTAGTTCAACAAATGAGCGCGTGCGCAGTTGCCAGCCTTGCTCTCCCGTCATATCCCCTGAAAATCGAAAATAATCTGATTCCTCAGTAAACCGATAACACGGCGTCAGTTCTCCGTTCCCCTGTGATTGACCTAATGCTTCAATCTCAATTTGCAGCTGGTTAACAACGCTGCTAGCTTGTTGAATTTGCTCGGCCAACGCTTCGATTTTGTTACGATCACTACCTGTCGGGAGTTTGATTTCATTCTGGCTCATGGTTACCACTCCAAAATTGCTACGCTATCCGTTATAGCGCCTGTTAATTCAATGGCTGCACGCGTTTTCAGCTCCAGCGATTCACCGGCACTCAGTGGATAGGCTCCGTTAATTAAAATATCCGCAGTGTTGGCCGCTTTCGCTTTGAGAGTGATGCCGCAACGCTCAGCATTCGCAGCAATAGAAAAGGGCATCACTGATTCACGCGCGGTGAGTTGTTCACTGACTTTGAGTTTGATCACTTGGTCAGGTTTCAGCTCAAGGGCAGGGAGTTGCGTTACCGCAAGGCTTTGGTTTTCAGCAAGCTCAACCGCTGGTAGTTGTGACACTGCAACGTTTTGGTCTGGCGCAAACTTAACGGCAGGTAACTGAGTTACCGCCACGCTTTGGTCTGGTGCGAATTCAACGGCGGGCAATTGCGATACCACAACCGTTTGACCGTCAATCACTTGAGGGGGCGTATAGTCGCCATACCCAAACTCTAAGCTAATTTCTTGATCAATCTCTGAGTGAACCAAGACGCGGCCAATGATTTGCTCAGATTTTATGACCGCGTTTTTTCGCATCGTTACACGGTCACCGTTTGAGCTTTCCAATATCACCGCTTGCTCTGCGGCTTCTAAGTGTACCCACTGACCAGAAATCAAAACGGGCAGGGGTTGATACGCTTGTAAACTGATTTTCATCGTTTCACCGCCATCATTGCGACCAAACCAAGCACAATCACGATCACAACCAAAAGAATGATTTGCTGTTGCTTGTTTTCGCTTGCGCCGTTGTCTTGTTTAAATTTCGCCAAGTCCATAATTGCGTTTAAGTTCTCAGCATTTTGCTTTGCTTGGCCTCCTGATAATCCGGCCAGCATTTGCAGATTTTCGCTGTTGCTCGATGCAATATCTTCAAGCGCACTTTCGGCAAAAGTGAGAGAGTCTTTATTGACGCCCCCGGCGAACTTGAGCGCATTTTCAAACATGCTGCCTGTTTCGTTGATTAGCTCACCACCCAAGGCAAGGGCTTTATTGACTGCGCCGTGGTCGGTTGCGGTCACATGCAGTGTTGAATTGTTCACACCACTGATTGCGGTGCCGAGGTTGTCACCATCAATCGCATTTTGGCCGCTGACGTTCGTCGACGTTGTGGCATTACTTGAATTGGATTTACCACCCATACAATTAAACTCTCATTGTCATTAACGTTACTTCGCCTTCCTGTTGCTCTTGGGTATTCAATCGACGGACTAAACGAGCCAAGGAGGGGAAATAGGTTGCGGCGCTAATGCTGGTTAATCCGGCTTTCTTCACAATGGGGCAAAGCTCATGGATTGCTCTGATAACGCCTGTTCCTGAAACTGCCCACAAAAAATAAGAGTCTCCGACGACTTCCCCGGCGAGCGTGACGTCATACCCATCACCGCGAATGTCGTACAAGCTGACAAGGCCAGCTTGTACGGAACGTTTCAGCGCATCGAAATCATCAGGACAAGCACGAAACGCAATCTCTAACCGTCCCAACGCTTTTGATTTGTCTGCTAACTGAATCATTTCTTTCTCAACATCAGGTAAGCCAAAACAAGGATAACGAGCGCAATTAACCAAGGACTGACACCACTCCCCATATTGATTGAGCCAACTTGCTGACCGCTTTTGTTTGTACTGCTCGCTGAAGAGTGACCAGCATGACCGCCAGATATGGGCATCGTTCCTGAGTTAGTAATATTTGGGATCATTTCAACCTCTTACTTATCAGGTAGAGAATGGCGGCGATAATCAGTAAGGTGATCAACTTGTCTGTACTGCCCGACAACTTGAAACCGACATAACCGCCACCAATAAACGCCGCCGCTATGAAATAGGGCATCAGCGTTTTCTCTGCGTTATTAAAAACACGACAAGCAGAAAGGCCAGAAACAAACCACCTAGCGCCATCCAGTGACCGGATGAGGGTAGATAATACTGTCCACCCAAGGGCTGACCGTCGGCAGTCTGCCCCTCGACTTGGTTTTGTCGTGCAGCATCGAGATCACTTTTTTTCTTTGTAATATCGAACTCTGCCAAACCGTTTAACCATGTGCTTCCTGCGCCTGTCACAGCGTTAAGAAGCTCGCCGCCACTGTCCGTGAGTTGTTCTAACCAGCTCAAACTCATAGCGCCCCCTTATTTTTTGGGTTGCGTTTGAGGAATAGCGACTTGCTCGATAGCTTCCACAATCACAGGCACGCTACCCGGTGCGGTTTTTTCCACTTCAAATTGCAGTGAACGTGTAGCGTAGGTGCTGAGTTTGCCTTCTGCACCAAAGCCAGTACGCACGAAGTCGAGCGAGAACCAACCCACGTTTTGCTCTAGCTCCGCATCCGCCAAATCAAAGGCGTTATCGGCCTTGTTCACGTTCATTTCTTCACGATCATCACGTAATACACGGATGCGAGTGATCGAGTCATCTTTGAAGTGAATGCGCTTGAGGTGTAGATATGGGGAACGCTCCGCCCAATCAAACGGGGTACGGCCTTCGGCGCTCGCAAACCAAGTCAGCGAGTAAATACGAGGCATAAACACACGCTGAGATTGTGCTTCGGTGATTTGAGCGCGAGCACGAATACTTGGCGCAGCAACGCCCGATTTCGCTTTGAGTTGGATGTAAACAAACCAGATTTCTCCGGTTAGGGTGACTAGCTCACCTTGGCGCACGCCCATTTTGGTTCGCATCAGCAGATCACTAAAAGCGATCACATAGCGCCCCGGTTGCACGTACTTTTTGCGGTGCTCGCGCAAATCAACAATATCCTGACCAGACAAGGAAACGATCTCTTTACCGTTATGCGTAATGCGCACACGTTCAATATCTGACGGGTCAGTGATATTGGTCACCAGCTCAATATTCTGGTAAGTCGGGCCCGAAACAAGACGCAGCGTTGCTTGGTTTCCCCATGCAACGCCCTCTACAGGATCAAGCTCTTTAGGGCGCGGATTGAACAACGTTTCTAGTAATTCCATCATCGCCCCCTTAGAACCAGCCAGTGTCGCCGTTGAGTTGCTTTTTCAGCTTCTCAAGCGGTTCGACGTTGTTGATGATTGCGATAATCACCAAGGCAACGACAACCGTTAACAGCATGGTTTTATGTTCTTTCTTCATAGTTAGCCTTTCATCGAGTGAAATAAAACAAATTGCCCGGTTATGAAAAGCGATAAAAACAAAGGAGGGAATGAGGAATAACCTATAGGTTGAGCGGTTAACCTATAGGTTGAATTGTGAGCAAGCTCTCACCAGTTTAACGGTAGTTAAGCGGTACGGCTTGCCCGGTTTGACAGTTAAAAGCGAGTTTGGCGACATTGCCGATCCCGTCTTTGACCAGTAGGTACTCAGCAATAGGTTTGCCGATGCGTGTTTTGTTTACTTTGGCCGAGACAAGGGATTCAATCTCTTTGACGTGTAAGCCTTTCTTATCTGCCAAATATCTCGCATCCGCCGCCGAGTTGACGGCGCCAATCCACCATGTAGAGGATTGGTCTGTCACGGTCTTGGGTACCTCTTGGCCTTTTTGGAAAACACTGTGACACACTAACCCAAATTGACGCCCACCACGCCACAACTCGCCAGCTTTACCCAGTAATTTACCGGAGCTTTCGACACAGCTTGCCAACTCTTCAATGACAGTATGCAGTTTAGGTGCATGACCGTTCCCCAATGACCAAACCACGGACGCAAAAAACTCTAGCTCATCGCTACAGGCGCCAAACTCCGGCACATAGGCGAGCTTGAATGATTGGCCGCGTTTACGTGCCATGAGAAGTGATTTTAAAAAGGCAAGGCGAGAGCTTGTGCCGTGGCACTGCTGGCCTTGAAACTTTTGCCCGGCATAGTTTCGGTAGGGGTCGAAAAACACCGCTTGTGAACCCTTTGGGACAAAGCCCATATGTTTAACGGCGGAGGTTTTCCCTCCGCCAGTTCCCGCGACATAAATAATGTGCTCAGCATCGAGTGACGGGTTAGAGTTAACCGGGTTAGGCAGCTTGAGCGGTGTTTTGGCTTTTTTCGCCATTCGCGGCCTCCTGTTGAGCTTTCAACACTTTAAGCTGAGTGACGTGCCGTTTTGAGGTGTAAATCAAGGCCAGTACCGCCAGCAATAACGTTGCCTCTTCGATGTAGTTTCCAAAGAGGCCGAGTAACTGGCTACCGTGTTTATTGATAACCGGAATTGCCGCCTTAATGACTTCGGCTTTACCTTTTTCATCAAATGCGAAATCAATACCAGATATGATGGAGGTTGCCTGCTCAGAAATGGTAAACACTACATTGAGTAGCCCCTCAAACGCTTCTGAACTCACGCTCTGTGCTGGCTCTGCCACAACCGATGACGCATCATCATTAGCGCTCTTTTCATCGCTTTCTAACTGAGAGATAACGGTACTAAAATCGCCCCAATCATCATTGGCCGCACCGCCCAAACCCACTTCTTGATCGCTTTCAAACGTTTGCATTCGGTTGCGCCTCCGGTTGCTTCTTCGGAAGTAACTTGCTCAACATCCACACCAAGAAAATCAATGCACTCAATAAGGCGAGGGCTCGTTTCACGGTGAAAAAGGGCAAGGGCTCGACTGGTGGTTTAACCGTTGGCTCAACGGTTGAAAGTGCGCTAACAACCGCGTCATTGCTTGGTTCACGCATTTCATTGGCAAGCAGTACATCAACCGATGAATCAACCGAATCAACGGTTAACACATCCGGTTGAGGCTCGATTTCCAACGGTTGCACAGTTTCGGTTAATTCGGTTGACATCGCGGTTAACTGGCTTTCATCACTCACCATGTGCTCAACGATGTAGCTATCAATGGTTTTGCTCATCGCGCTGTTACCGCAGTTAGGACAGCGATAGTAATGTAAGCCAAGGTTACGCCCATTTTTGGTGGGTTCCCCCTCAGCGATGAGCTTACCTTCACCGACACGGTGAACGGTAGACGGAGTAGAGCAAACAGGGCAGCGAACATGCCCCCGTATCGGGTTAGGATGCTTACTCATGCTCACCCCCGGTACATTCTACCGTTTCAACCTTGTTCAGTTGCTCAAGATTGGCCATCACATGCGCCCGATATTTACTGCGTGCTACGTTGTTTAACTTGGCAAGTTGCTCTAACTGTGTGAAGAAGTTCGACGGCAACCCCAAGGATTCAGGCGACAGGTCACCCCCAAACAACGCTTTTGTCGCTTTGGCGATCACGTCTTTCATATCCATATTTTTAAAGCGCTCAATCTCAACGGTAATGCTTTGCGTGAGTTGGTCTGCGGCATCAAGCGCCGCTAAATCGCGCTGACATTCGGTAATAGAAAGTTTTTCCATGTTTCCAGCCTCCCGGCGGTAGTTAGGTTAATTGGATGGTTCAAAGCAATCAGGGCAATTCGCGCAGCTCAAAATATATGGGATCATTGGCTGCATCGATTTGAGTCAGGGTTAAGAGAGTAGACACATTCAGCGCGTTTTGTTCAGCGGCAAGCTGTCCAGCAATGCGCACAAAGCTAAATAGCTCAGGTGGGGGTAAGGGATGGAAAATTGGCAAAGCCTGACGATAAAGCGCCACCTTTGCCAATTGCTGCGAGTATTGTTGTGTTGTCATGCTCATTCCTTTAACTGACGTTTAAGAAACAAGCCGCGGAGAGGTTACGAATCCATCAACGCAATTATTAATCATTTAATTGAAGGAATCAAATTTAGATTATAAGTTACTTTGTTTGTGCCAACTCTACATATTTATAATAATCGTCTAGTGTTGCTAAACATGCTAAGTGGTTTTCTGACCTTAACTTAAACAAACAATTTGTATAAAGTTCAAGAAATGGGTTATTTTTAATATCTCTACGGAAACTATTCTTATTTATATACAACCTCATATTATCCATAACTTTTCCAACATGGTTATCTTTAGTTGTCTGAGTGGCAACAAGCCATGATGTATGGTACATAGTGGCAATGTCTTCATATTTATCAAGTTTAACCATACCTTTTGAAATTATTAATGCATGAAGCAATGGAATATGCGAATCAAATTTACTCATTGCTGATATGGAAACAGGAATTTGCATGTCAAATGACTTAGTGCTTTTTCTTTCTTTATATATACAATTGAATTGCGTACTGTCATACTCTATTAGCAATAAGAAAAACAAACGCATATCAAAATAGATATTTGATTTATCGTCACTAAGAAATGTAAATATAGAATCAAATTTGTTTAAAACCTGCTCTAATCTTCTTAAAGATACATTATAGAAAAAGCTTAACTCATTTAATATCATTGCGATAGTTTCATTTTTATGTTCAGACTCACATATAAAGAATAGATTTTTAAGGTTTTTATCTACAAGATTTTCCGAAATCTTTTTACAAAAATCGTATCGATTAGGTTCAGGCAGCTTTGCAGTTCGATGGAAGAATCTAGACAAATACTCTCTACCATCAAAATTAAAACCATAAATAGCTTGGACTGAATGGCTCAATTGTTCTGTATCAGTTGCAATCACAAACACATAGTTTTCTAGTTCGAAAAAATGCTTGATTGTCTCTAACATTTCTATTGCATAATTTGGTCGGCATCTATCAAGTTCATCGATAAGAACAAAAACTTTTTTATGCCCTTCTGGACAGAATTCGACAAGTGTTTCTAATGCTTTCCTAGCATCATTCAAAGCGCTTTTTTGTTGCTTATAGGAACTGCTCAAATTCTCGCCGAAAACTACTGCTTCAGAGTCAGAAAATGTAAATTGTTTTGCCAATTCAACAAAAGCACTGTTTCCCGATTGGCCGGACACATAAGTCCCCATACCAATTGCAGTTGTATTCCATGCTTTCTTACTAAATTTACCTAGCGTAGCGAGTATTTTTTTCTCAGTATCCGCTGCTTTAAATTGTTTATTGACACGATTTAGTTGTTCGAGTAACTCACTTATGATCACTAATAATGGGTCATTCGAATAATCAGATTCCCAAGCGTCAATATAAATACAAGGAAATTCATGAGTATACGTTAAATCACAGTATAACTGTCGTAAAAATGTCGTTTTTCCAGTACCCCATCCTCCATCTAGGTTCAAGACTAATGGCGTTTTCTGATTGCGCAAGTAAGAAGAGAGAAATCGGCCATAATCACCACTATTGAGTTTACAAGCTTCCCAAGAATACTTCTCTCTCCAAAACTCGAATCTCTCATTTATTGGCATAGTTACTGCTCCACAAATTTCTCTTTTATATCAGGCAAGTGCAATGCATTCAATATAGCATCCTTTACCTTGCTAGAATCATCGCGAAGCGATAAAGCGGCCACAACATTTACACCACACACTGAAGTCTATCGACGAAGTTGAGGAGTTACTGTGCTAAGGCCGCGGCTCGCTTCAGCGAGCATGAAAGGCCGCCTCATTCTTCACTTATCCCCGTTATATCGGGGATAAGGAAATAAGTTCTTTAATTTCATTACTAACATCGTTCTAGTCGAAGACTATGCCGACCGTGAAATAGGGGTGAGAACTAGGTGCATCAACTAGGAGTAGTTTAAATCATAGGATCACAAGGTTATCCACAGAAACCCGAAAGACAGTATAAAAAACAGCCTACAGTTGTTAAGCAATGTGTGAATTGCCGATATTTATACTCAGCTCTAGCAAGATTTGAGCGTTAAATACGCGCAGAGTGAGCTCAGGCAACGAAAAAAGCCCCAACTAAGGGGCATGGCAGGAAATAGGCTTTAAATGGGTATTGGTGCGTCTGATAGGGCTTTTTCCGCAGCTTCTTTACGACGGCGGCGGAGTAGGGTAACTGGCGTTTGAATATACTTAATCGGTCGACCTAAGCGACGCGCATACAATTTAAGCCAATCTTTGGCGGCTTCCTTGGCTTTCTGGAACTGCTCAAAAATACCAAGGTCTTTGAAATATTTGTCAGTCACGCGCTTGATAGAAGCAAGGCCGCGCCATTTTTCTATGTTATCGGCTCCTGTATAGCTCTCACGCGGTTGCTTGGAGGTTACCCAACCTTTGAGAAATATGAATTTCACGCACTGTTTGACGCGCCATTCTGGTAAATTGCATTGCTTGGCGATGAATCCCCATGAGCGCAAAACGAAACCGTCACGGGTTGCAACACCGATTTTCGCAGAGCGGAGACACATTTCATTGACGAGTACAGTCATTACTTTGGTAATGTCTTGCACAAATGACTGACGCATACCGCGACCGTTAGAAGTCAGGAACGCGGCTGAGCTAGAGGGGCATTGAGCTATTTTTTCCAAGACAGCACGGTTTAAGGCCGCCAAAG
>NZ_WPDC01000062.1:0-19313 GCF_035615595.1 Vibrio sp. R-1
GGTTAACGAGAACCCACTAACACTTTGTGTGGTTGATAAAAGGCCAGATAACGAATCGCAACATAGCTCACCACCACCGTGGCTACTATCAGCTCAAGGCTCGCTAACCAATGCACTTGGGCTACGTAATGCTCTGCCACGCCGATATTTTCCATCCAGTGCGCCATTTTAAACAGTGCGGTCGCACCAATCACCATCGGGAAGGTGAATGCCGCGTAGCCCGGACTAAAGGGCAGACGCAGTAAGCGCGTGAACGCTAAGTAGATGATGGCGGTCATCAGCACCGCAATGCCAAACAGCAGCGCCACAATCACAGGTGAAGGCTCGGACACCACGGTCAAATACCCCGCCAGAGAGAGGCTGGCTGGTGCAGCCATGATCGCCAATGTTGGCTTCGCCGCATCTGGAATTTCATGTGTAAAAATAAAACGATAGATCATCATAGGCAGCATCACGGCGTAAGCCAGCATGCCAAACACTAAACACGCGTAGGCAATTGGCGCTAACGCAGGATGGCCCGAGAAAGAAACGTCAGCGACAATAATGCCGACAGGAGGCACAAACCAGCTTGGCACCATGTGGTGCAGCTCAAACGCTTGGGCGCGGTGATACAAAAAACTCACCAAAAACAGAATGTGTAAACCCACGGCAAACAGCCACAAGGCATCGCCAGCCACAGGGTAAAAATGCCCCAATGACGCCGATACCACCATGGTTGCCATGGCAAAGGTTGGCACCACACTGCCCACTACCGGATGCGCCAAATCTTGGCGTAACAAGTGACCGTGCCATAAAAATTTAAAGGCCAGCACAATCAATAGCACACTGGCGATTGCTGCACCCACCCACTGCGCGACACCGTGTGCCGCAATCATGTTTTCCCAACTCCATCCCAAGCTCGCAATCCCTAGCGCGAGGCCGGCCATTGGGGTCGGCGCTCCCATCACTTTCGCTTTTGCTGCTCGAATCATACTGTCTCTCTATTGATGGTTATCGGTTAATAAACGCATCTTACGCTTGCACTTTGTTTTCAACTATCTAATTATTTCTAACACATGTTCAATAAAACTAAACGGTCGCCATGGCTAGCCATATTTCGCTCAAACAATTGCGGGTTTTCACCACCATCACTCAACATAAAAGTTTGACTGTCGCCGCAGAAGTGCTGTGCCTCTCCAAAGCCGCGGTCAGTGTCGCACTGTCAGAGCTGGAAAAACAGCTTGGCCATGCACTGTTTGATCGCGTCAACAACCGCTTGGTGCTAAATCAAGAAGGGCAAAAACTGCTGCCAATGGCCGATGAACTGCTGCAGCGCGCCAAAGATATCGACCGCCTGTTTGCAGAGCAGCAGGTGCTCACTGGCAAACTGCGCATCGGTTCGAGTGACACTATAGGTAATCAAGTTGCACCTTATCTGATCAGTGCCTTTCGGCAGTTGCATCCGCATCCGTCACAAAGCCTGTTTATTTCCAACTCAGCGCAAGTGTGCCAAAAGCTGGTCGATTACGAGCTCGATATCGGTCTGATTGAAGGCAAAACACTGCATCCCGAGCTCATCTCTACTCAGTTTAGCCAAGATGAAATGTGCATTATCTGCGCGCCCGATCATCCTTTTGCTCAACGTGAACGCTTGGTGATGAGCGATTTTGAACACAGCGATTGGGTGCTGCGCGAAGCTGGCTCAGGCTCGCGCGAATTTTTCCTACGTGTGATTGCTCCGCGCATCGAACATTGGATTGAAGCCTTTGAGCTCAATACCACCGAAGCGCTAATCAATAGTGTCTCTTCCGGTTTAGGGCTAGGCTGCTTGTCTCGATTAGCCGCGAAAACGCCTCAACAAGATGGGCGTGTGGTGATTCTCAATGTCCCTCTCGATATGAAACGTCGCTTCTGGATGTTGGTTCATAAAGAGAAATACCAAAATCCCCTGCTGCGCCAATTTATTGAATTTTGTCCACAATGGGCGAGCCAAAGCGCCCTACTGCAACTCGATTAATCAGTGAATCAAGGGATATGACTCAGCGCGCATTTTGGTGGTCGCAACTGGACTTTAGTGAATAAAAACTGTATAAACAGCCAGTTATTTTTAGCGACAAACTAGAGGATTAACCATGGCTGTTATCGTGAAGTACGTGGTGGAGCGCAACGGAGAAGAGAAAATGACTTTTACCTCGAAAGCCGAAGCTGACGCTTATGACAAAATGCTGGATATGGCAGACGAGTTGTTCGAACTGCTGGGTAAAAGTGCTCTGATCGAAGATGAAGCCAAGCAAGAAGAGCTGGCGATGTTCTTGGCTCAAAACAAAGAAGACGTACTGTGCGCACTGGGAGCCAAGCGTAAACCTGCTCCAGCAACGGGCAAGAAGCCGAAAGCGGTTGCAGACAGTGATAACGATGAGTCGGTCGACGACGCTGCCTAATCAAGAAAACCGCTGAGTGAAACCAGCGGTTTTTTATTTGCTGAGGTTGGCTCACAAACGAAGTACTGCGAAAAACGAACGTAGCCAACAGCGCTGCAGCTTCAAGTAGAAAGAGGATCCCCAAACTACTTGGAGTTGTAGGTAGGCGGCAAGTGAGTTCATCCCCATGAGCATAGACAAACTATGTGATTGGGGTGAACGAACGTAGCCAACACCGCTGCAACTTCAAGTAGGAAGGGGATCACTTTAAAAAGACAAAATGCATTCTTCTACAGACGTATTGCCTCTGCGGTCTTTTATCCTGCTCATCCACTCTTTATGATGAACCACCTATCGGTTGAGCTGTGGATGCTCAACTCAATGCCTTTGCTTTGTCCATGTATGACAAGCGGGCAAACAGCTCAACCCACATTTGATGATGGAGAATAAACATGGCGTACTTTGCTTTAGGTCTAGCAACCGCGACCAAAAATCGTGATGGAAAAATTATTGAAGCCTTCTTCCCAACCCCCATTCTGGCTCCTAGCGACGCTTTGGTTGCGGCATTGGCACCGATCGTGGGTTACCAAGAAGGCAATCAAGCGCTAGACATTACCGCGGCACAAAGCGCGCAATTAGCCGCAGTTTTCGCCGCTCATCAACAAGCCGCAAGCGCAGCATTTGCTGATAAAGCTGCCAATGCCAAACAGCCTCTCGTGCTGGTGATTCTGGCCAGCGATGACAAGCCACAAAGCGTGGCTGAAGGCTACCTCAAGCTACAACTGATTTCTCACCGTCTGGTTAAACCACACGGTACGGTACTGGATGGCATTTTCGGTCTGCTGCACAACATCGCATGGACCAATGAAGGCCCCATTGATCTTCCAGAACTGGCAGAGCGCCAAATCGAAGCGCGTCTGGCTGGCCGAGTGCTGACGGTCGATTGCGTCGACAAATTCCCGAAAATGGTCGATTACGTGGTCCCTGCAGGTATTCGTATCGCGGACACTTCTCGCGTACGTCTTGGCGCACATGTGGGCGAAGGCACCACAGTCATGCACGAAGGCTTCATCAACTTCAACGCGGGTACCACTGGCGTAAGCATGGTTGAAGGCCGTATCTCTGCGGGTGTTGTGGTGGGCAATGGCTCAGACATCGGCGGCGGCGCATCCATCATGGGTACGCTGTCTGGCGGCGGCAAAGTAGTGGTATCGATTGGTGAAAACTCTCTGCTTGGTGCAAACGCTGGCTTGGGCTTCCCACTAGGTGATCGCTGTACTGTGGAATCTGGCTTGTACGTGACGGCTGGCACCAAAGTGCGCACGCTGGATAAAGATGGCAACCAAGTCGATATCGTTAAAGCGCGTGAGCTGGCTGGGGTTTCTGATCTGCTGTTCCGTCGTAACTCACTGACTGGACAAATCGAGTGTCTGGCCAACAAATCGGCCGTGGAACTCAACAGCGAACTGCACAAGAACAACTGATCTTGAGAAGTTCGTGATGCAAGAAAAATGGCTTGGAAATCCAAGCCATTTTTTATCTCCATTTTTGCATGTCAGTACGCTTAACCGGGATGACCATCCACTCTTGGTTTCAGCAACATTGCGCCAAAGCGCAGCACAAACAGTGCAAACGCAATCACCCACAGCGCAGCGCTCAGGTTCACCCAAATCAGCAACTGCTGCAGTAGCAAACCCACACCCAAACCACGCACGACAGCGGCAAGCAACAAAGCGATAAAGGCCCATTGCATGTTAGGGCCTTGATAAATCGCTCGTCCCGTGTGTCCCATAGTGACACGCGCAATCATGCTTAAAACTAGGCCAGAGAGCGCACCAATCGCAAATAAATGCAGTAAGTTGTGGTTCAGCCAAGCGTTATTCATTCCCCCACGCAGCAGCAAACTCAGCGGGATACACAGATAGGCAGCATGCAGTGACCAGACTAAAGGCTCACTCACTGTACGCCAAGGCTGCCAACGTAAAAAGCGGATCAATTGCGCGACGCCAGCCACCAGCATCAAAGGCTGGCCGAGTTGTGCCATGGTCAATGGGAAGAAACTAAGTACAAACAGCGCCAATAAGCTACCGTTAGCGATCACATCCAAAGCCAAAATCGGCTCAGCTTTTGTAAACTGGAAACGTCTTGCGGTGAAAAACGGAATCACTCGCCCGCCCATCACCGAAAGCAGCAACATGAACCACCACAGCATGGCTTGCCACACCGCATTGCTCGGGAATGGCGGCATACCTTTAATGGTGGCGTAGCTGGCAAAGTTAGCGGCAATCGCCAACAGAAACAGAGGGATAAAAAATAGGTTGCGCCAACCTTTGGCTTTTACCACCCGTAACCCCACTTCATAGACCACCGCCAGAAGAAATAGCGCTTCAATACTCGACGTTAACCACAGCGGCACAGGCAACCAAAACAGAATCCGCACCATTAGCCACAAAGCCACAATGAGAGCTAAACGGTGACTTTTCGTGCCAGTCATGCCCGTCCAGTTTTGCACCGCCGTGAGCAGAAATCCGGCCACAATCGCAATCGCAAAACCAAACAGCATTTCATGCACATGCCACCACAGCGCGGGGACTTGCAAGCGTGGCGATTGCCCGGCTTGAAACATCCACACCCAAGCCACCATCGCCACCACGGCATAAACACTGCCAAGTAAGAAGAAAGGACGAAATCCCAACCGCAGTACGGCAGGAATACGCTCTTCGACACGTTTATCGATAATGTTGATCACTTTGGCTCCTTCGCCGACTTCATCACAGACCAAACCAGTGATGAGCACAAACCAAGCCAAGATAATTCATATTTAAAATCAATAGACTAGAAAAATAAAAAGTCATAATGACACCGAAAAATCGAGTCATTATAACTTTTTGATGTGTATTTCACTCAAACTCTATAGGCGAGGTGTGATCACCACACAAGCGATCTGCTTTTGCTTACCAAAGCCGATGATTTGCGACAGTGCCGCTTTACCCACCGGAATATAACCCGAACCGCTCACATGCTCTTCCGATTCTGCATGCGGATCGTGGAAAAAGAAGAACTTATCACTCAAACCACTGAGCACAATCCAGTGCGGCTCTTTCTTGCCATCAAAACGGTACGTGCTAATGAGCAGCAGCACACAGGCACCTTGCCGTACCCACTCTTCGAGCTGGCCTTGCGATGGCGGCGCATCAATCATACTCACATCTTGCTCAGCGAGTTGCTGGCAAAAATCTTGGTGTACCAGCTCAATGATCTGCTTTTTGTTGGGGTCACGTACGCTATCAATAAAAGGGGTTGATCGAGATTGATTCCATAGCTCAACATGATAGCCACGTCTTGCGGCAGCCAGCGCCAAACCTTGCCCACTGCAGCCACCATGCCCAGCCGCCATAAAAATCGTGGTGGCTTCACGCCACAGCTGCATCTCTTGCGTGCGGCTCGGCTCAAAGGTTTTATCCAAACAGGCAAAACTCATCAACAGACAGGCTGCGCCACACGTAAACGGCGTGGTTTGTACATACAAAGGCATCGGTAGCAAGACTTTGGACTCTTGAGGCGTTAACCTTTTCTGCATTCTGCGCCCATCGCACAAATCGTCATAGTAATGGATGAGCAACTTCAAGGTTTTATAGCCCATCTTTTCATATAATTTTAGGGCGGCGGTATTGTCTTCACGCACTTCCAGCCGTAATGTAGTTGAGCCTTGATCAAGAGCAGCACGCTCGCATTGCTCGACTAAACTCTGAGCAATTCTCTGCCCTCTGAATTCAGGTTTTACGGCAATCGAATACAATCTTGATAGCTGTGTACCTTGATGAAATAGAAGCAATGCATATCCCGCCAGCTGGTCGCCGGCATCTGCCACGAATAACGCCGCATGGTCGGAATGTAAAAAACGCTTCATTTGGCGAGGAGAGATTCTATCCCCGTCAAAAAGCTGTTGTTCTAACGCATTGAGCGCATTGAGATCAGCGCTATTGGCACGACGAATGTCCATTCAACGTCCTTAAATAATGAGTGGATTGACGAGATTGCGACTCACATAATAGCCCCAAACGACTTGGAGTTGCAGGTAGGCAGCAAGTGAATTCATCCCCATGAGCATAGTTCACTCTATGTTTGGGGTGAATGAACCTAGCCAACACCGCTGCCATGACAAGTAGGAAGGGCATAGACCTATGACAATAGGAAGAATATACCGATGGCTAACCTTTTAATCGTGACCGATCAGGTCAGTGACTGGCAACAATATTTCCCTTCAGAACAAGTTGTTAGTGTCGATCAATATCTCGATACTGACTGGAAATTCAATCACCGCAGTGTACAGGTAGTCAACCTGTGTCGCGATTACGGCTACATGAGTAGCGGTTACTATGTTTCCTTGATGGCCGAAGCCCGTGGCCACCGCGTGATTCCGCGCGTGATGGCGATTAATGACATCAATCAGCCGTTTTTCCTCTCTTCCGGCCTGATCAAGATGCACAAACTGAGCAGCGGCACAGATGTGATCAGCACTAAAATTTACTTTGGCCGCACTCCACAAAAAGGCTTAGAAAAGCTGGCGCGCCGCCTGTTTGAGCAGTTCATGGTGCCGGTGATTGAACTGGAAATGCACAAATACCAAGGGCAATGGCAGATCATCAAAATCGCTCCCTTCCCGTTTCAAGACTTAGAAGACCCCGAGCAGGATTTCTTCATTGAGTCGCTAGAAATGTTCTCCACCAAAGTGTGGCGTCGCCCAAAACAAGAGAAGAAGTACCGCTACGACATCGCAATGCTGGTCGACCCAGATGAAAAAATGCCACCGTCTGATGCTTCTGCGCTCAAACGTTTCCATCGCGCCGCCAACCGTTTGGGTATGAACTTGGAAACTATTTCACCGGATGATTTGTCGCGTTTGGGGGAATTTGATGGTCTGTTTATTCGCGCCACCACCAACATCAGTAACTACACCTATCGCTTCGCGAAAACCGCTGAGAAGATGGGCTTAGTGGTGATGGATGACTCTGAATCGATCATGAAATGCACCAACAAGGTATTTTTGACTGAGCTGTTGGAAACCAACAAGGTACCCGCACCGAAGAGCGTGATCATCCGCAGTTTTGACCCAGAGTGGAAAACCGGGCTGATGGAGCAGTTGGATTTCCCTATGGTGCTGAAAATTCCTGATGGTGCCTTTTCTCGCGGTGTGGTGAAAGTGCGCAATGAGCAAGAGCTGGAGAAAGAAGCCGGCACCCTGTTTGAGAAAAGCGCGCTGATTTTGGCGCAAGCCTTTATGCCGACCGACTTTGACTGGCGTATCGGGGTGATGAACCGTCAAGCGATTTTTGCTTGTAAGTACATGATGAGCCGTGGCCACTGGCAGATTTACCAACACCATAACAGCGGCCGCGTGACCGCAGGTGGCTTTGAAACGCTCGATCTCAAACAAGTACCTAAGCATGTGGTCGATGTAGCGGTGAAAGCCGCAAACTTGATTGGTGGTGGCCTCTATGGTGTTGATCTCAAAGAGATTGATGGCCAAGTGTATGTCATTGAAGTGAACGATAACCCGAGCATCGATCACCATGTGGAAGACGCCTTCTTGGGTGATCTGCTCTACGATCGCATCATGACCGAGTTCTTACGCCGCATTCAGATGCGTGGTTTTTAAGCTGTTTATCTTACTCTAATCAAAGCCCAGAAATATTCTGGGCTTTGACTCTTTATCACTCCATTGTTACTTTCTTGCCATCAAAAGTTTGCAAACAAGGATATCCATGGAGTTTCTCATCGATCACTGGCGTTTTGGCGATTCCGCGCCAAAGCGACATCCTGCTCAATTACAACAGCTACAAGCGGGTGATTGGTATCACTGCCAACGCGATGCTAAAGGACTTCGCGAGTGGTTACTCGACCAAAATGTCCCCTCTTCGGTGATCGACAGTTTGTTGGCCGAAGATACTCGCCCCCTGTTTGAGCAGTATGATGAACAGAACTTTCTGTTGATTTTGCGTGGGGTGAATCTTAACGATAACGCGGATCCTGCGGACATGCTCAGTGTGCGTATTCTCTATTATCACGGCGCGTTGATCTCGACGCGTAAAACGCCGTCTAAAGCGATCAGTACCGTACGCGCAGCGCTTGAAGCCGGCCAAGGCCCATCCAATTTGGCAGAGCTGATTGTGCACGTGGTCGATTCCATCAATAAAAACATTGACCTCTATCTCGACCAGATTGAAGAGCGCATCACCCAGTTTGATGACGAACTCGAACTCAGCAATGAGTTGATGCAAACCCATAAATCACTGCTCAAATTGAAGCGTTTCATTAAGCCGCAGCAATACGCCTTGGATGATTATCTCAATTCGGAAGTCGCCCTGGCGCAGAGCCAACATTTACGTTTGCGCCACAGCGTCAACACGGTAACGCGGATTAACGAAACCTTGGACTTCTTCTTGAGTGAGCTGGAAATCATCAAAGGTGAGCTGCGCCAGTACCATGCAGAGAAGATGAACCAGAACACGTATTTGTTTTCCGTGATCGCAGCAATTTTCCTGCCGACCAGTTTCTTAACGGGTTTGTTAGGCGTGAACGTTGGCGGCATTCCGGGGACTGAATCGCCCATCGCCTTTGGGCTATTTTGCGCAGGACTTGGGCTAATTTTCGGCTTAGAGTTTTGGATTTTGCGCCGTCTGCGCTTTTTTGATAATCAATCGTAAATCGTTACAGGAACTCATCATGTACATCTTTGGCTATGGAAGCCTGATTAATTCTGCCTCACGCCGTTTAACCGGCCAGACTGGACGTGCCATTCCCGCCAGCGCAACCGGATTGGTGCGCTATTTTGGCAAAATCGATGACAGTTACATTCTTTCACCCTTAGTGGTTCACCAAGGTGACGGGCAAATTAATGGTGTGCTGTTGGAAATTGATGAGGTTGCGTTAGCGGAGTTTGATCGCCGTGAGCGCGGTTATCAGCGCATCGCGTTAACTGCGGATCGTATTCACACCCACGAGCATTTTGATCCTGAAAAACCGATTTGGATTTACGTCACCGAGCAGCATCAACCGCCCTGTTCACAAAGCCCGATCGTGCAAACCTATGTCGATACCGTACTCAGTGGCTGCCTTGAGTTTTCCGAAGCGTTTGCACGGCAATTTGTCGAGCAAACCTTGGGCTGGCAGCATCCGTTAGACAATGACCGTCACGCCCCCAAATACGGCAACTTGGC
This sequence comes from Vibrio sp. R-1, assembly GCF_035615595.1. NCBI lineage: Bacteria > Pseudomonadati > Pseudomonadota > Gammaproteobacteria > Vibrionales > Vibrionaceae > Vibrio > Vibrio sp. R-1. Next base: position 9,620 of record NZ_WPDC01000062.1, read on the forward strand.
GGGGGTAAAACCGGAGCAGCATGGCTTGATTGACCAACTGATTGCCGCAGTACGCTAAACGATTCTCACCCCATTGGCGATAACCCGTTGTGGGGTGAGCAATACACTCTCTTCCCCATCTTGCGTTTCCGCGCACAGCAGCATGCAGTGGGATTCTACACCAGCTACCAAGCTCGGTTTGAGATTGCACAGCACCACCACTTGTTGATTGAGTAATTGTTCTGCCGAGTAATAAGGTGCTAACGCGGTGACGGCTTGCAACATCTGCTCTCCCAATGCAATCTGCACAATATAGTTGCGGGTCGAACGGGGATGAAGCTTTGCCTCAACAATGGTGCCAATGCGTAAATCCAGCCGCGCAAAATCATCGTACCCTACCGTCAAAAACGCCGAGTCCATAACTCTTATCCTTCTTAATCATTAAAAACGTTTACACTTTACGCCAATCCCTGTTGAACAAGCGTCATGGCTCACAATTCACTCTTATGTACTCAGTTACAATTGCGCTGTTTTCACAGAGAGCGCTACTATTGCGCCTGTGATAGAGAAGGAATCTTATGGCAACCATAAAAGACGTAGCGCGTGAAGCCGGTGTATCTGTGGCAACGGTTTCACGCGTCATCAACAAATCCCCGAAAGCTAGCCAAGCCTCGATTGATGCGGTGACCAGTGCGATGCACAAACTCGGCTATCGTCCGAACGCCGCCGCTCGCGCTTTAGTCAATCAAAGCACCAATACCATAGGGGTCTTGGTCAGCGATGTTTCTGATCCCTTCTTTGGAACTTTAGTCAAAGCCGTCGATACTGTCGCCCACCGCGAAGGAAAACATTTGCTGATCGGCAATGGCTATCACCGAGCGGAAGAAGAGCGTCGCGCGCTGGAGCTACTCATCAACAGCCGCTGTGATGCACTGGTCATCCACTCCAAAGCGCTTCCCGATGAAGAGCTGATTGAGTACGCCAACGAGGTAAAAACGCTGGTGTTGGTCAATCGCCATATTCCTCAACTCGCCGATCGCTGTATTTCACTCGACAACCAGAAAGGTGCTTATTTAGCAACCGATTTTCTCATCCGTCAAGGACATAGAAACATTGCTTGCATCAGCTCCTCTCATCAAATTGAGGATGCCGACCAGCGTATTGCGGGCTATCAACAAGCCTTGAGCGAACATGGCATCACCCTAAGCAGCAGCTATATTGAAAAAGCCAGCCCAGACAGTGAAGGCGGCGAACAGGCGATGACTAACCTACTGGTGAAATCACTGCCTTTTACCGCAGTGGTCGCTTACAACGACAATATGGCCGCCGGGGCCCTGTTGGTGCTTGAGGAGAATGGGCATTCGGTTCCTGAACATGTCTCGGTGATCGGTTTTGACGATGCCCTGATTTCGCGCTATTTGCGCCCACGCCTGACGACCGTACGTTACCCAATTCAACTGATGGCGGAAAAAGCCACTCAATTGGCTCTTGCTTTGGCAACCGATGCGCCGCGTGAAAATGATCCGATGATCTTTTCGCCCACCATCGTTCGCCGCGACAGCGTGGCACAAAAAAGAGAGCCTTAAGGCTCTCTGGCTGATTGAGGGGATGACGCTTTCACACGTAAGGTGAGCTGATACTGATAGTGCGGCTGAGTGAGCAAAAATTCAGGGTGCACACTTTGGCTCCACGAATCATCGCCGCCCACGCCCATATGCTGCGCATCCAAATTGAGATACCACTTATCGCCCGCCACCAACTCGTTGCTGTTTTTGGCTTTATCCAACATCGTTTGTGAGTAGCGACTGAGCGAGAAGTGAAAATCCCCTTCCACCACCAAAGCGCCCACTTGTAGCTGGCGAGTATCACAACGCAAACCATTTTCGCTCGGGAAAATGTACGGTGTATGCAGCTCATCCACCGTGGCGGTGTATCGCCCCACATAGGCCGATTGCAAACGATCTGGATAATTCTCATGCGGCCCGCGACCAAACCAAGACACTGGCGTTTCTGCCACTGGCAATGCGAGCGTTAACCCTACTCTTGGCAGCGGCGGCAAATCGGCACAGGCCCTCACCTCAACATTCAGTTTTACCTGCGCATCACCGAAGATTTGGTAACGCCAACGGGTACGAAGCGCTAACGCTTGCTGATGGTAATGGGCGACATCGACCACCACTTCGACACTCTCGTTCAAGGTGGTGACACGAAGATCCTCACATTCCACACGCAGCTTATCTAAGCCCGCCGCATGCCAACGTGCGATCCAGCTATTCGGGTCAAGATGCTGCGCTTCGCTGGTACCAATATCGTTATCCAGCACCGCGCGGTAAAAATTATCGCGCAGCGGTTCACTCAATACGGGCTGACCACTTTGCCACCACTGCTCCAATAGCCCAGTTTGGCGGTTAAACTGCCATTGCTGATTGGCCGCCTCGATGCGCACCTTATCCCCATCTCGCTGCCATTGAGGCAGCGGAGCGTGTGTGATTTTAGGTAACATGCTTCTTCGTGGCTGCAAACACCACTGCTCACTAGCAATACAGTGCCCAGCCTGAGACCATGGCTGATCTTCACGGCACAGTAAGGCGACATTGAGGTGGTATTCATGCTCTGGCAACATTGGCAGCGACGCTAAATCCAGCGTGATTGTGCCGCGCGGCGCAATATCGAGCGGCTGACGCTCTTGCTTAATCTCTTGCCCATCGCACAGCACACTGACTACCAGCTCCAGCGGCAGTGCTGCAAACAAGCGCTCATTGTGAATGGTGAGCTTGGGATAGCTCAGCGAAAACTGGTACGGCTGCTGGACTTTTTTGACTTCATGCAAAGCCGGATGCGGCGTGCGATCTGGAAACAGCAAGCCGTTTATGCAAAATTGGCGATCGTTAATCGCATCCCCAAAATCACCGCCATAGCCCCAATAGTGGCGCCCCTCGCTATCCCATTTGGAAATGCCCTGATCGACCAAATCCCAAATAAAGCCACCTTGCAGACGAGGAAACTCACGAAACGCCTGCCAGTATTTATAAAACGCGCCCAAGCTGTTGCCCATCGCATGAGCATATTCACACAAGATGAGGGGACGATTTTCCTGCGGCAAACTGATCCAATTTTTCAGCGCATATTTGGGAACCGCAGGATGCGGCTGGTGCTGTTCGACCCGCGCGTACATCGGGCAAACAATATCGGTCGCCGCCGTATTAGCACCGCCCCCTTCGTATTGCACAGGACGCGATGGGTCGCGCTGTTTCGTCCACTGATACATGGCGTGATGATTGGTACCAATCCCCGATTCATTGCCGAGCGACCAAATGATCACACAAGGGTGGTTTTTATCGCGCTCCACCATGCCAATCATGCGCTGCAAATAGGCATTCACCCATTGTGGATCATTGGAAAGTCGGCTCATCGGGAATTGGCCGTGGGTTTCGAGATTGGCCTCATCCACCACATACAAACCATACTCATCACACAGCTCGTACCAACGCGGGTGATTGGGGTAATGGGCGGTGCGCACCGCATTGAAATTATGCTGTTTCATCAATTCAATATCGCGGCGCATGCTTGCTTCATCCATCACATGCCCGAGTTCTGGGTGATGTTCATGACGGTTCACCCCGCGGATCAACAAGGGCTGACCATTGAGCTTCAGTAACCCCTGAGCGATTTCTACTTTGCGAAAACCGACTGCCGCACTTTCAAACTCAATCGGCGCGCCATCTTCATCAAGCAAACTGATCACGCAGCAGTAAAGGTAAGGTGCTTCATCACTCCACAGTGTCGGAGAGCAAATCGCTAAACTGTGTTCGGTTTTATCGTGCCATGCTCCTTTTTCATCCACTACACGCTGGCCTGTATGTAAGGCTTGTGAACGCGCCACGCATTCACCTTGTGCATCGAATAAAGCCACTTGCACTTGATGATGACGAGTCACTTGGCTTAAGCGAGTTTCTATTCGCAATTCAGCGTGTTGATAAAGCGCATCCAATTCAGTGCGGATAAAAAAATCTTCAATCGCGAGTATCGGCTTGTAGTAGAGATACACATCGCGAAAAATGCCACTCAGCCACCACATATCTTGGTCTTCCAAATAAGAGCCATCAGACCAGCGCAGCACCATGGCCACCAACAGGTTTTCACCCTCTTGTAGATAAGGGGTGAGCTCAAACTCGGCAGGCAAGCGGCTATCTTGCGAATAACCGACCCAGTGACCATTGCACCACAAATGAAATGCCGAATTGACCCCATCAAACACGATGCGAATGGACTCCGTTAGCGCTTGTTTTTCCAGTGTAAAACGGTGGCGATAACAGCCAGTTGGATTATCTTGCGGCACGTAAGGCGGCCGATCCGCAAATGGATATTGGATGTTGGTGTAAATCGGCTTATCAAAGCCTTGCATCTGCCAGTTACTCGGTACAGGAATGTGCGCCCAAGCGCTATCATCGAAATCCGGGTCTATCACCGCAGGCTCAACCGCTTCTGGCTTCTCAAACAGAGCAAACCGCCACTGACCATTTAGAGATTGGCGACTCCCCCCAACAGCCAAACGAGCCTCCTGCTCAGTGCGATAACTGTGCAAAGGAACATGGGGTGTACGGCAGTGCCATTTAACCATGTGCGGGTTTTGCCAATCTTGGCTAAGAAGAATATCGGAGAAGTTGCGCATAAGATCCTCTTGAATACGCGAAGCAACAAGCCAATAACGTCTTTGCTCTACGGCGTACATCCCTCAAGCCGAGGAGTAAAGAAGTCATTCAATAAGATTCGCAGCTTTGAATAGGAATGATGACATGCTGCAGATGCAAAAAAGTCTAACAAACTTTCAAACACCGATTCTGTGAACCACTCACCAATTGTGTAAACGTTTCCACAATTTAAATAGAGGTCGATATTGACCCAATTTTTCTATTTCTGAATCGATTCATACGATTGCCATCATAATGGTGTAATTTTTTACACATTCGGAGTTGTTCTGCGCTTTGACTCTCCATAACCTATGCTCCTACGGATGTTGACCTTCCATTGATTACGGATGACTTCAGATCATTATGCTAACGATTTTTAGAACTTTTTTTGCTCTCGGATGGGTGAGTTTTGGTGGGCCAGCCGCACATATAGGTTACTTTCGCCACACCTTTGTTGAGAAATTACGCTGGGTTAGCGAGCAAGAATATGCACAATTTGTGGCACTGAGCCAGTTCCTTCCTGGCCCCGGTTCTAGCCAAGTTGGTTTTGCGATTGGTTATCATCGTGGTGGTCTGGCTGGCGCTTGGGCAGCGTTTCTCGGTTTTACCCTTCCCTCCGTGCTCATCATGCTGCTGCTCGCGGGGCTAAGCAGCCATCTCCTTGATACCCCACTGTTTGAACAAGTGATTCATGGCTTGAAGCTACTCGCGATCATAGTGGTGGCCGATGCTTGTTTAACCATGTATCGCAATTTTTGTCAGCAACGCCTTACTGCAGGGTTATGTGTTCTTACTGCGGTTGCGATTACGTTAGCTCCCGGTCTCATCACTCAGTTTGCGGTCCTTCTGATCGCCGCTTTCGTTGGCCAAGCCCGCTTGGCACCACAACAGTCATTTTCGACAACCTCGTTCAGCCCCTCTTGGCTTTCACTGCTGCTTTTTGCAAGTTTATTACTCGGGCTGCCGCTATTGGCAGCAAGCTCACCGCTGGTTGAGTTGTTTGGCCATTTCTTCCAAGCAGGAAGCTTAGTGTTTGGTGGCGGTCATGTGGTTCTTCCCTTGCTACAAAATGCCTTAGGTGACAGCCTATCGACCGATCAATTTCTGACAGGTTACGCGGCAGCCCAAGCGGTGCCGGGCCCAATGTTTACCTTAGCCACTTACCTTGGCTATGTGCTGACACCAGAGATGCCCGTGGTTGGCGCTTTAATCGCAACCTTAGCCGTGTTTCTCCCCGGTTTTTTATTGCTACTCGGCGTACTCAAAAATTGGTCGGCATTGGCTCAGCGCCCGAAAGTTGCAGGAGCCATGCAAGGAGTAAACGCCTGTGTGGTCGGTTTACTGCTCGCCGCCTTATATCAACCCGTTTGGAGTAGCACAGTACATGCCCCACTCGATTGGGCGGTCCTGTTAATCGGCTTCTTCCTGTTTAAAGTCTTGCGACTTCCTTTAATTGGCATGATAGGGAGCGCCTTGTTATTTGGTGTGCTCAGCGGCTTAATCTAAAAAGCAACGGGATGTGATCGAGTAGTAAAACAGACCTCGAGTAGTAAAACAGACATAGAAAAGCACCGCCCTAATGCGGCAATCCACAAAACCTTGTCTAAACTTAATGAGTAGCTAGCAAGGAAGGGCGGTGATATGCAGATGCAACCCAAAGTCGGTCAGTTTCGCTATTACCCATCGGTGGGGTCGCTAAATACCTATTTAACCAATATGCTCGAGAAAATTCGGGTAGAGCTGCCTGATATCCAAAGGATTTCATTCGCTCTGTACGATGAGAAGAAAGACTCGATTAAAACCTGTGCCGACAGCTCTCCGGTCAGTCATGACTTTGTGCATTATGAGTTACCACTCGCGAACTTACCTTCTTTACAACAGAGCAAAGAGTCCGGTGCACTGCGCATTATTCACGATCTCGCGAATCAAGCCAAAAGCCATACACCCCATAACCGCTGGTTGCTGGAACAGCAATATTGCTCTTCGTTAGTGAAACCCGTTTTTGATCAACACACCTTCGTCGGTTTCCTATTTTTTAACGCTTCAATGAGCCATTATTTTTCTGCGTCAGTCGTTGAACGGCTAGAAACCTATTTATCGCTTATCCAACAATCCATCTGTGGTGAATACGCCTTAATCCATCAGTTGGTTGACCATGTACACCAAATTGAAACTCAATCTCCCGAACACTGGCTCCACATCAAGCAACATAAAGAGCGGATCAGCCGTTACGCGCGGATCATCGCACTCGATGTCGCAGATCAGTATGCGCTCGATGATGAGCTCATAGAAAACATCAGCCAGTTTGCCACTTGCCATGATCTTGGAAAATTGGCCTTGCCAGCCGACCTTCTGCAAAAACGCGCTTCACTGGCCAACCATGAAAAAGAGCAAGTTCATAACCATATTGAATACGGCATTGATTTACTCAATGAAGTGATTGCAAAGCTAGGTACACCTCACCATCCTTGTTTGGCCGTTTTGCGAGAAATCATGGCTTATCACCATGAATTTTTGGATGGCAGCGGCTATCCATTTGGTCTAGTCAGTGACCAAATTCCTATCCCAGCACGCATTATAGCGGTCGCGAACATCTTTGATGCCCTGACCGCACATCGCCCTTATAAACAAGCGCAATCCATTCCTCATGCCCTATTGGAACTGGAAAAAATGGTCAGCGATGGCAAGTTAGATCGTCATTGTGTGAATGCCCTGCGTGAGAATCAAGAAGAGCTTAAAGAGATTGTTGCCCGTTTCCCGGAACAAGATCCCAAGGACGAGGGAATCACTCACTGAGTGCATCCTCCCAATCACGTGCATCGACAAAATTGAACCGCTTAGGGTAAGTAATCCACTGATTAGATTCAGAGTCTTGTTTGATCTCGTCGACAAATCGTAAAGTTTTACACTTCTCTTATGCAAAAAGGTTCGATGAAATACGCTCTCCATGCTACGTTTTACAATAAATTAACATAATAACAACGTTACCCGGAGTTTGAGAATGATCCAGCCTAATCAGTTCAATCACCCTCCTTGTGCTCTCCCACCACCCAATGAGATGTTGCTGCGTTGGGCTAAAGAGCGTCCGAATGAGGTGTACCTAAAACAGATTATTAACCGCCAATTTGTTGAGTTTACTTACGCCGAAGTCGCGGATAAGGCTCTACGCCTCGTTTCCGCTTTGCGAGCCTTAGGGGCTGAGCCGGGCGATAAAGTCGCATTAATTTCAAAAAACTGTGCGGAATGGTTTATTTGCGATTTAGCCATGATGCTCGGGGATTACATCAGTGTGCCGATCTTCCCGACCGCAGGCAGTGAGACTATCGATTACTGCCTTGAGCACAGTGAAAGTAAAATCCTGATCGTCGGCAAGCTGGATGATAGTAAAGCCACTGCGCATGTGTTAGCAGAGCGTCCTAATCTCATCAGTATCTCGCTTCCTTATCCTTCGGCAGCCAAATGCCAATATGAGTTTCAAACGCTGATCAAACAGCACCACCCCAGTGAAGAGCGCCCCACCCACTTTGATGAAAAACTGATGTCCATCGTTTATACCTCGGGTACATCAGGACAACCGAAAGGTGCCATGCTCACTTATGGCGCATTTACTTGGTCCGCCCAACAACTGATCAACCACATAGGCATCGAAGAAAACGATCGACTTTTCTCATATCTGCCGCTCGCTCATATCACTGAGCGGGTTTATATTTTGGGCTCATCAATCATCGGTGGCGTACTGACCGCATTTCCGGAATCTCTCGATACCTTTATCGAAGATGTCAAAATGCACCGTCCAACCCTGTTTATTTCTGTACCTCGTTTATGGACACTGTTCCAACAACGCATACAAGATAAACTGCCGCAGAAAAAGCTGAATATTCTGCTCAAAATCCCCTTCGTCAACTCACTCATCAAACGTAAGTTGGCCGATGGTTTAGGGCTAGATCAAGCTCGCGTGCTCGGTTGTGGCTCCGCACCAGTCTCCCCAGCATTGCTCGAATGGTATCGCAGTGTCGGACTAAACATTACCGAAGCGTGGGGCATGACGGAATCCTTTGCATACAGCACACTCAACTATCCATTCCGTGCTGACAAAATCGGCACTGTGGGTAATGCTGGACCGGGCATTGAACTGAAAATCGCGGAGGATGAAGAAATCTTAGTCCGCAGCAAAGGCTTGTTTGCTGGCTACTATAAAAATGACACCGCGACAGCCGAAAGCTTTAACGATGACGGTTGGCTACATACTGGCGATATCGGGTCATTGGATAGTGAAGGCTATTTAACCATTCAAGGTCGTAAAAAAGACACCTTTAAAACCGCTAAAGGCAAGTTCGTCGCCCCCGTTCCTATCGAGAAAAAGCTGTTTGAATACAGCCGAGTTGAGATGATGTGCTTGATCGGCTCTGGTCTCCCAGCCCCCATCTTGTTAGCCGTTCCGCACAATTTCCCTCACTTTGATCGTGCGCGTTATGAACGCACCACCCAAAAAGTGATAGCACGCATCAATAGTGAATTGGAATCTCACGAACAAATTAAAGGGGTGTTAATGATTAAAGATCCTTGGAGCATTGATAACGGCATCTTAACGCCAACGCTCAAGATCAAACGTCATGTTCTAGAGAAGAAATATCACGATGTCGGCCAAAACTGGCCTAAAGGTCAGCTCGTCGTTTGGGAAGAGTAAGGACTTAGCACGCTAAGCGGACGGCCTTGCTTGTCGAGCCGTCCTCACAGGCAGGAAAACAAAAGCCCCGTAAGCTTTCACTTACGGGGCTTTTTAAGCTTTAAGACAAAGAATTACTTCTTCGCGTTACGCTCTTTAACTTCAGCAATAACTTGCTCAGCTACGTTGTTTGGACATGGTGCGTAGTGAGAGAACTCCATAGAGAACTGACCACGACCAGAAGTCATTGTACGTAGAGAACCGATGTAACCGAACATTTCAGATAGTGGTACGTCTGCTTTAACGCGTACGCCTGTCAGACCCATTTCTTGGTCTTTGATCATGCCACGACGACGGT
>NZ_WPDC01000063.1:0-19208 GCF_035615595.1 Vibrio sp. R-1
GCGCGAGCAAAAACAAAGCCCAACTCAAAAGAGTTGGGCTTAAAGTTTGTTGACGAAATTATCGTGCTGCAGATTATTTTTGCAGCAGCGAAATGTCAGCAATTTGTAGGAACAGGTTACGCAGCTTGTTGAGCAGCGTTAGACGGTTCTTCTTCAGTGCTTCATCGTCAGCCATCACCATCACGTTGTCGAAGAAGGCATCGACAGGCGCGCGCAGGCCAGCCAGTTTGCTCAGGGCTTCTTGGTAGTTGCCGGTTGCAAACGCAGGTTCTAACGCTTCTGCCATGATTTCGACGGCTTCAGCTAAGGCTTTTTCCGCATCTTCTTGCAGCAGAGCGAGATCGATTTCTTCACCCAATTCGCCATCGTACTTAGCCAGAATGTTGCCTACACGCTTGTTAGCAGCAGCCAGTGCTTCGGCTTCTTCAAGAGCGCGGAAATGCGATACCGCTTTCACTCGCTGATCAAAGTCAGCGGGTTTGGTTGGGTTACGCGCCAGTACCGCTTGGATGATGTCGATGCTAAAGCCGGCATCTTGGTACCAGGTTGGGAAACGGCCAAGCATAAACTCGATCACTTCCTGCTCAACGTTAGCATTCGTCAGGCGGTTACCAAACAGGGATCTGGCTTTGGCGATCAAATCCACCAGATCCAACTGGTAGCCGTACTCAACCAGAATACGCAGCACACCCAGTGAAGCACGACGTAGCGCAAAGGGGTCACTGCCTTTCGGCGCTTGGCCAATACCAAAGATACCGACGATAGTATCGAGTTTGTCAGCCATTGCGACAGCGGCAGAAACGCCACGGCTTGGCAGCTCATCACCCGCAAAACGTGGCATGTACTGCTCGTTCAGCGCAATCGCCACTTCTTCTGCTTCACCATCGTGACGCGCATAGTGCATACCCATCACGCCTTGGGTGTCGGTAAATTCAAACACCATCGAGGTCATGAGATCACATTTTGCCAGTAGGCCTGCACGCTTAGATTTCTCTACGTCAGCACCGATCTGCTCTGCGATGTAGCCTGCCAGTTCAGTAATGCGGTCGGTTTTGTCTTTAATCGTGCCGAGTTGCTGTTGGAAAATCGCGTTCTCCAGCAGAGATAAGCGATCCACCAATGGGCGCTTGCGGTCAGTATTAAAGAAGAACTCTGCATCTGCCAGACGTGGACGAACCACCTTCTCGTTACCTTCCACAATATGGCGAGGCTCTTTCGATTCGATGTTCGAAACGAAGATGAAGTTAGGCAGTAGTTTTTTGCTCGCGTCATAGACTGGGAAGTATTTTTGGTCACCTTTCATGGTGTACACCAAAGCTTCTGCCGGAACTTTGAGGAATTTTTCTTCAAATTTTGCCGTCATCACCACTGGCCATTCCACCAGCGAGGTCACTTCTTCTACCAGCGCATCTTCCAGATCCGCGATACCGCCGAGCTGCTGAGCCGCTTGTTGTGAGCCTTCGATGATCATCGCTTTACGAGTCGCGTAGTCAGCGATGACTTTACCGCGTTCTTCAAGGATCGCAGGGTACTGCTCAGCCGATTCGATGGTGAATTCCGCTTCACCCATAAAGCGGTGACCACGGAGGGTGCGTGCAGAAGCAACACCCAAGATTTCGCCTTGGATCAGTTCGCTACCAAACAGAATGGTCAGTGTTTTCACTGGACGGATAAATTGGGTTTCTTTATCGCCCCAACGCATCGGTTTCGCAATTGGCAGGTTAGCCAGTGCTTTAGCTGCCATTTCTACAACTACAGAAGCGGTTTGTTGGCCTTGCACTTGTTCTTTGAACAGCAGCCATTCGCCCTTGTCTGTGACGAGACGTTCTGCTTGCTCTACCGTGATACCATTGCCACGCGCCCAGCCTTCAGCGGCTTTGGTTGGCTTGCCATCGGAATCAAACGCAACGTTGACTGCTGGGCCACGTTTTTCAACGACGCGATCCGGTTGGCTTTCTGCCAAATTGGCCACTTTCAGTGCCAAACGGCGTGGAGTGGCAAACCAAGTTACGCCTTCATGGGCGATGTCGGCGGCGGCCAGTTCTGCTGCAAAGTTCGCCGCAAAGGCTTCAGCCAGTGTGCGCAGTTGCTTTGGTGGCAGCTCTTCTGTGCCTAGCTCAATTAAAAATTCTTTTGCCATGTGACGTCTTCCCCTTACTTCTGTTCTGACTTCTTACACATAGGGAAGCCCAGAGCTTCACGGGATGCGTAATAAGCTTCGGCGACCGATTTGGTTAGGTTGCGAATGCGCAGAATGTAGCGCTGACGCTCAGTCACTGAGATCGCTTTGCGTGCATCGAGCAAGTTGAAGGCGTGTGCCGCTTTCAAAATACGCTCGTAGGCTGGCAGAGGCAGTGGCTTTTCAAGCTCTAGCAGGTATTTACACTCTTTTTCGCACTGGTCGAAGTAAGTGAAGAGGAAATCCACATCCGCGTGTTCAAAGTTGTAAGTGGATTGTTCAACTTCGTTTTGGTGGAAGATGTCGCCGTAAGTCACTTTGCCCAGTGGGCCATCGGTCCAGACCAGATCGTAAACCGAATCCACGCCCTGAATGTACATTGCCAGACGCTCAATACCGTAAGTGATTTCGCCGGTCACAGGCTTACACTCAAGACCGCCAACTTGCTGGAAGTAAGTAAACTGAGTCACTTCCATACCGTTTAGCCACACTTCCCAGCCAAGACCCCAAGCACCTAAGGTTGGGTTTTCCCAGTTGTCTTCCACAAAGCGGATGTCATGCACACAAGGGTCAACGCCCAGTACGCGCAGTGAACCTAGGTACAGCTCTTGAATGTTGTCTGGTGAGGGTTTGATGATCACCTGGAACTGGTAGTAGTGCTGCAGACGGTTTGGGTTTTCACCGTAGCGGCCGTCAGTAGGGCGGCGTGAGGGTTGAACATACGCGGTTGCGATAGGTTCAGGGCCTAATGCTCGTAAGCAAGTCATCGGGTGAGAAGTACCTGCACCCACTTCCATGTCGAGAGGTTGCACAATAGTACAGCCTTGTTGGGCCCAATAATCCTGCAGCGCGAGGATCATACCCTGAAAGGTTTTGATGTCGTATTTTTGCATAGTCAGGTTCGCGCGATTCTTCTGTCTGAATTGATAAAAAATAACACTGAAGTATACCCAGATATTCCCTGACAAAGTAGCGGAAATCTTGCTGAATTAATCGACAATAATTTCTTTTACGCTCATTTTTCCCGACTTTTGTGCCAATTTCTCTCTGAGTCATGGAAAAGTGGGTAACGAGGGTTGCGATTCTGGATTCCGGTGGTTAGAATTCGCTCCGTCTTTGGGGAGTAGCTGGTCGCTAAGTTTTCAACTTGGTGATTCACACATCAACATATTTGGTACTCAATTACCATGGTGTGTGAGACCTGAGCCTTCAGGTTTAGCAAGACCTTAGACAAACAACGCGAACTGGGATAGGGCGTGATTGTTTGTCTACGGTTCGATAATAAATCCCTGTCCCACAGAGCATGTCATGAGCGTTTTAGCTATTTCGATTACTACTGTGGCTTTAGCCGAGATCGGGGATAAAACCCAACTGTTATCCTTGTTACTCGCCAGTCGTTACCGTAAACCCATTCCGATTATTGCCGCCATTTTTCTTGCGACGTTAGCCAATCATGCACTGGCCGCTTGGTTAGGTGTGGTGGTGGCGGATTATCTTTCTCCCGACATTTTAAAATGTGTGTTGGTGGTCAGTTTCCTTGCGATGGCGGGTTGGGTTCTCATCCCAGATAAATTGGATGGAGAAGAGTCTATCTCTACTCGCGGTCCTTTTGTGGCAAGTTTTATTGCCTTCTTTATGGCTGAAATTGGCGATAAAACCCAAATTGCCACCTCTATTTTAGGGGCGCAGTATGCCGATGCCCTCAGTTGGGTGATTGTTGGGACGACCTTAGGTATGTTGCTTGCGAATGTTCCAGTGGTGCTGATTGGTAAATTGTCCGCCGACAAAATGCCGCTGGGTTTGATCCGTAAAGTAACGGCAGGGTTATTCTTGCTCATGGCACTGGCTACGGCGTTTTTTGAGTCGTAACGCGCGGATTTCGACTGTGCAGCGTGACCTATCACCCATCCTGATGTGGATTATAATGCTAGGGTATGAGCAGGGTTCAAGAGTAAGAGGACACCATTATGCTGACTCGTTACATGGGGATGACACCAAAAAGCCAGAGTTACTTATTCAGTTTGGGCTTAGTGTTAACGTTACTCGGTATGGCGTTAACCGATTTATGGATGCCGATGGTGGTGGGCGCGATTGTGATGACGGCGTTAGCGGTCGAATCTTGGATTCGCGTTGCCCATATTATTCCGCTGCACGATGAAGTGCGAGCGCTGCAAAAACAACTCAATAGGTTGCAAGCAGAGCTGCGTAACCTCGAAGAAGAGTAAATCAGATTGCTATCAAAAAAGACTGCCTCGGCAGTCTTTTTTATTGTCATCCCTAAACCACCGCTTTTAGCAGTGGTGATGGTTTGCTAGGCCAACCCTTTTTTAATCAGGTACTGATAAGGCAGTTGGTCGATCCGCGCACCGAGTAATTGGTGATCCATAAAGCGGCAAAAACTCGGAATATCACGCGTGGTGGAAGGGTCATCGGCCGTAACCAATAACACTTCGCCGTCTTGCATCGTACGAATGGTTTTCCTGACCATCATCACTGGCTCTGGGCAGCGTAATCCTTCTGCTTCTAAAGTATGCGTGGCAATGTTCGGATTGAAAGTCATGCTAAAACCTGTTGGGTGTCACAATTAAGGCGTAGATGATACTGGTGGAGAAAAATTATTCAATAATCGCTTGGCAAAAGGATCATTTTGTTATAACTTCTTTAACAAGTTAGTAACAAGTTAAGCGAGGGAATGATGTTAACCACACTCGATAGACTGACCATCTATGCCGTTTTGTGTTTTATTTCCTTGTGTGCTTTGGGCTTGGGAGAGACCACACAAGCTCAGTTGATGCCAGTGTTAGGTACCGCTGCCTCCATCTTTGGTATTTGGCTAGAGATGCGCAGTGAACAAGACACCACTCAGCAACCACATCGTTAACCAACGTGACTGACTACGCTCAATTACATTCCGACACTATCCCCATTTTTCTTGGGCTTCCCCGCTGAAAGGCGGGATTTTTTTGCCTGCCATTTAGACGTTCAAATGAGAAACCCGCCAACAGCGCGGGTTTCTTTCCATTCGAATCAATACGTTTTGGCTTAGAGTTTAACGACCACGCGGCCTGTCACTTGGCCATTAGTAATCGCTTCGGCGTATTCTGGTACTTGTGACAAGCTGATTTCGTGGCACGCTTGAGCGTAGTAGCTTGCAGGCAACAACTCCGCCAGCTTCTTCCATGCAGCAAGGCGTTTCTCGACAGGGCAAGAGACGGAGTCAACGCCCTGTAAACGTACATTGCGCAGGATAAATGGCATGACTGTGGTCGGCAGATCAAAACCACCCGCTAGACCACAAGCGGCAACGACCCCGTTATAGTGCATTTGTGCCAGCACTTTTGCTAACACTTTACTGCCTACGGTATCGACCGCACCAACCCAGAGCTGTTTTTCGAGCGGTCTGGAGGCTTCACTAAATTCTTGGCGATCGATAACGCGCGAGGCACCGAGTTGTTCTAAAAGAGGGCCATTCTGTGCTACGCGTCCTGTCACCGCCACGACCTTATAGCCAAGCTGAGCAAGTAAAGTGACGGCGACAGAGCCGACACCGCCACTGGCTCCGGTGACTAAGATTTCGCCATCTTCCGGTTTGATGCCACCGTCAATCAGCGCCTGTACACACAACATGGCGGTAAAGCCTGCAGTACCAATCATCATGGCTTGCTGGCTGGTTAAGCCTTGTGGCAATTTCACCAACCAATCGGCATTTAATCGCGCTTTTTGCGCCATGCCCCCCCAATGATTTTCACCTACACCCCATCCGGTCAGAACCACGGCATCACCGACTTGATAACGCGCATCGGCTGATTCCAAGACTGTGCCTGCAAAATCAATCCCCGGAACCATAGGAAATTCACGGATAATTTTGCCTTTGCCAGTAATGGCGAGGCCATCTTTGTAATTGAGTGAAGAGTAGTTGACCGCTACCGTCACATTGCCTGCGGGCAGCTGATCATCGTTAATTTGAGTGACCGTCGCGTGAGTGATTTTGTCTTGTTGAGTAAGCAGCAACGCGTTGAACATATGGGATTTCCCTCTGTTATGCCTTTTCTACCTGAATGGACAAGTAGTCGGGTATGGATGGTAAAGCCAAGCGAAAGCGAGGAGTATGCCAGCCTATCTATAGAGCGGACTGGATATAGAACAAGTTTTAGCAAGAATTGTTCAGGAATGAAATGGTTGATTTTTCAACACTTGACCTTGGCCACTTCGCTCGATGCTGATGGCTCGCCGATAAAGAGCCCCACATAAGGTGGGGCGAAGATTATTTAGCTAGGAAGAAACGATACGCAGGGTTATCGGTTTCATCTTTATAGCGATATCCGAGTTCAACCAAATGCTCTGAAAAGCGCACCAGGTCTGGTGTATCCAGTTCAAAACCACACAGTACGCGGCCGTAGTCTGCGCCGTGGTTACGGTAGTTGAACAAGCTGATGTTCCAGTGGGTGCCGAGCATGCTCAAGAATTTGAGTAGTGCACCGGGGTATTCAGGAAACTCAAAGCTGTACAAACGCTCGGTCAGTGGTTTGGAAGGGCGACCGCCAATCATGTAACGAATATGCAGCTTGGCCATTTCATCATCGGAGAGATCTTGCACCGGATAGCCTGATTGGCGCAGCTCGTGAATGATCGATTTCAGCTCTTCTGGACCGCCGACTAAACGCACCCCGACAAAAATATTGGCCAGTTGGTCGTCACTGTAACGGTAGTTAAATTCGGTGACGGCGCGGTTACCAATAATTTGGCAGAAGTCGAAAAACGCCCCTTTGCGCTCTGGAATGGTCACCGCCAGTAAGCCTTCGCGTTTTTCACCCAGTTCACAGCGCTCCGACACATAACGCAAACCGTGGAAGTTGGTGTTGGCGCCAGAAAGTACCGTCCCCAACTGTTTGCCTTTGAGCTGCTGCTGTTCGGCAAATTTCTTTAGTCCCGCCAGCGCCAATGCGCCAGAAGGTTCAGCGATGGCGCGCGTATCTTCAAAGATGTCTTTCACCGCCGCGCAGATTTCATCACTGGACACCGTCACGTGGCCATCAATGTATTGCTGGCAAAGGCGAAAGGTTTCATCGCCAATTCGTTTTACTGCGACACCATCAGCAAACATGCTGACTTGATCCAGCACCACAGGTTTACCCGCATCTAAGGCTGCTTTGAGGCAGGCAGAGTCTTCCGGTTCAACCGCGATGACTTGGATCTCCGGCATCAACTGTTTGACCAGAACCGCCACTCCCGCCGCTAAACCACCGCCACCGACCGGCACAAAAATGTAATCCAAATGACCGTTTTGCTGCAGCATTTCCATGCCAATCGTGCCTTGACCGGCAATCACCAAAGGGTGATCGAACGGTGGCACAAAGGTGTAGCCTTGTTCTTTGGCTAGACGTTCTGCTTCAGCTTTGGCTTCATCGAAATTGCTGCCGTGCAGCAGCACTTCGCCGCCAAATCCGCGTACCGCTTCAACTTTAATGTCCGGTGTGGTGCGTGGCATGACGATGGTGGTTTTGATGCCAAGTTTCGTTCCTGACAGCGCCATACCTTGGGCATGATTACCTGCGGAAGCGGCAATTACGCCCGCGACTTTTTGTGCTTCGCTGAGGTGCGACACCATGTTGTAAGCGCCGCGCAGTTTAAACGAGTGTACTGGCTGGCGATCTTCACGTTTGATCTGCACTTGGTTACCAATGCGCGCCGAAAGACGCGGCATGGTTTGCAATGGCGTGACGTTCGCGACCTCATACACCGGAGAGCGCAAGATCTGGCGCAGATACTCTGCGCCAGTTTGATTGGTTAACCCCATGGCTTAGCCCTCAAGTTTGGACTTATCGCGCACTGCACCTTTGTCGGCGCTGGTTGCCATGCTGGCATAAGCTTTTAGCGCCAAAGAAACGGTACGCTGGCGATCCACTGGTTTCCAGCCGAGTTTATCTTGCTCAGCGTGGCGAGCCGCCAGCTCAGATTCGCTGACTTCCAGCGTGATCGAACGGTTTGGAATATCAATCGCGATGCTGTCGCCACTGCGTACCAAGCCAATCGTACCGCCATTCGCGGCTTCCGGAGAGGCGTGACCAATCGACAAGCCGGACGTGCCACCCGAGAAGCGACCATCAGTCAGTAGCGCGCACTGTTTACCCAGTCCCATCGATTTGAGGTAGGTGGTTGGGTAGAGCATCTCTTGCATGCCCGGACCGCCTTTTGGCCCTTCATAACGAATAACCACGACGTCACCGGCTTTGACTTGGCCGCCAAGAATACCGTTGACCGCATCTTCCTGACTTTCATACACCACAGCAGGGCCACGGAATTTGAGGATACTTTCATCCACGCCAGCGGTTTTTACGATGCAGCCGTCAATCGCCAAGTTGCCTTTGAGTACGGCAAGGCCACCATCTTGACTGAATGCGTGCGCTTTATCGCGAATACACCCCTCTTGGCGATCGTCATCGAGCGTATCCCAACGGCAATCTTGTGAGAAAGCTTGAGTGGTGCGAATGCCAGCAGGGCCTGCGCGGAACATAGTATGTACCGCTGGATCTTGGGTTTGTTTCACATCGTATTGCGCCAGCTGCTCTTGCAGCGAGATGCCTAGTACGGTGCGGGTTTGATCCTTGAGTAGGCCTGCACGTTGCAGCTCACCCAAAATGCCCATTACACCGCCCGCGCGGTGTACATCTTCCATATGGTATTTCTGAGTGGAAGGCGCGACTTTACATAAGTGTGGCACTTGGCGAGACATGCGATCGATATCGGTCATATCAAATTCCACTTCGCCTTCCTGCGCAGCGGCTAACAGGTGTAACACCGTGTTGGTGGAGCCGCCCATCGCAATATCCAGTGCAATGGCGTTTTCAAACGCGGCTTTGTTGGCAATGTTGCGTGGCAAAACTGAGGCATCATCCTGTTCGTAGTAACGTTTGGTCAGCTCAACAATCCGTTGCCCTGCGGTCAAAAATAGCTGTTTGCGATCGGCATGCGTGGCGAGCAGTGAGCCGTTACCCGGCTGAGAGAGACCCAGCGCTTCGGTCAAGCAGTTCATTGAGTTGGCGGTAAACATCCCCGAGCAAGAGCCACAAGTAGGACAGGCCGAGCGCTCGATCTGCTCACTTTGGGCATCCGATACTTTGGGGTCAGCGCCTTGCATCATGGCATCGACCAAGTCGAGCTTGATGATTTGGTCAGAAAGCTTGGTTTTTCCCGCTTCCATCGGGCCGCCAGAGACGAAAATCGCCGGAATATTAAGGCGCATCGCCGCCATCAGCATTCCCGGAGTAATTTTGTCACAGTTGGAAATACACACCATGGCATCGGCGCAGTGCGCATTGACCATGTATTCGACGGAGTCGGCGATCAGTTCACGCGATGGCAGCGAGTAGAGCATGCCGCCGTGGCCCATGGCGATGCCGTCATCGACCGCAATGGTGTTGAATTCTTTGGCAATGCCGCCCGCGGCTTCAATTTCGCGTGCGACCAGTTGGCCGAGATCTTTTAAATGCACATGGCCGGGAACAAATTGAGTGAAGGAGTTGACCACCGCAATGATCGGCTTGCCAAAATCTTCCTCTTTGACGCCAGTGGCGCGCCATAATGCGCGCGCACCCGCCATGTTACGTCCGTGTGTGGTGGTGGCGGAACGGTACTTAGGCATGGAAACTCCTTACTTCGCTGCTGGGTAAACGTAATCCAACCAGCCCCACTTATCTTCTGTGGTGCCTTTGAACAGACCAAAGTAAGCATCTTGTACTACCTTGGTGATTGGGCCGCGCTTGCCTGCGCCTACGGTAATCTTATCCACGCTACGCACGGGAACCACTTCGGCGGCGGTACCTGTCATGAAAATTTCATCGGCCAGATAGAGGGCTTCACGCGAGATGTTGGCTTCGCGCACTTCATAACCCATGTCGCGTGCCAGCGTCATGATCGAATCACGGGTGATACCCGGCAGGATAGAGCTGGTGGTCGGTGGGGTCAGGATCACGCCGTTTTTCACCACGAAAATGTTTTCGCCCGCGCCTTCAGAAAGATAACCATCCACACTGAGCGCAATGCCTTCCGCGTAACCGTGGCGACGTGCTTCACCGCCAACCAGTAGAGAAGATAGGTAGTTACCACCCGCTTTTGCCGCGGTTGGAATGGTGTTCGGTGCCGCGCGATGCCAGCTGGAAACCATGGCATCCACGCCATTTTCTAGCGCTTCTTCACCGAGGTAAGCCCCCCAAGGGAAAGCGGCAATCATCAGATCCATTTCGGTGCCAACCGGTGGACACACGCCAAGACCCACGTTACCCACATACGCCAGTGGGCGAATGTAAGCGTTATCGAGTTTGTTGACGCGTAAGGTTTCGCGCGTCGCTTCCATGATGGTCTCAATCGAATAAGGGATTGGGAAGCGGTAGATTTTGGCTGAATCAAGCAGGCGCTGCGCGTGTTCGCGATGGCGGAAGATGATAGGGCCTTTTGGGGTGTTGTAGCAGCGAACGCCTTCAAACACCGAAGTGCCGTAGTGCATTGCATGGGTGAGTACGTGAACGGTCGCATTCGCCCATGGGATCATCTCGCCATTGAACCAAATATAATCAGCAGTTTTTGTTGCCATGATTGCCTTCCTTATGCGCAAATCTTTTGTTGTAAGTTGTTATTGGGCAGCTCGTCATTTCTGATCGCTGTGACTTCCACAGTACGCACATCCCACAGTTTTTCAATTTGATTGGTCAGGGTCGTGATCGGTCTGTCACTGTCGACAATGATCTCAACGCTGGCGATTTTGCTTTCATGATTTTGGGTTGCCGCGACTTGCTTGATGACAAAACCACGATGACGCGTCACGCGCAACACGCGCTCTAATAACACCGGTTTATCGTCCGCTTTAATATCGAGTAGATAACGTTGCATGTGGCCTCTCCTTAGGTGTTCTCAAGCATGTCGGTATTGGATGCGCCCGGTGGCACCAGTGGCCACACGTTCTCTTCTTCATCAATCAGCACGTGCAGCAGATAAGCGGTTTTGCTGGCCAGCATTTCACGCAGCGCAGGTTCGACTTCTTCTTTGCGGCTGATGGTTTTGCCGGGGATGTTGAAGGCTTTGGCCAGCATCACGAAATCTGGGTTGTCATCCAAAATGGTTTCGCTGTGGCGACCATCAAAAAACAGTGATTGCCATTGGCGCACCATGCCCAAACGTTGGTTATCCAGTAGCACCATTTTGACGGGGATCTGGCGACGCTTCAGTGTGCCAAGTTCTTGCACGTTCATCATGAAAGAACCATCACCACTGATCAGGATCGATTGATCGTCAGGACGCGCGACCGCAGCCCCCATTGCCGCCGGTAAACCAAAGCCCATGGTGCCAAGGCCTGCGGACGAGATGAAGTTTTGTGGTGCGCGTGGCTGAATGTGCTGCGCGGCCCACATTTGGTGTTGGCCGACATCGGTCGAGACAATCGAAGAGTCCGGCATCATGTCCGACAGTTGCTTGAGCAGCAGGGGGGCGAAGATGTTGTCGCCCGGATGATCGTAGCGCCATTTGAACCCGCTACGCAGGCTCTCACTATGATGCACCCAAGGTGAAATATCGTGGCTCAGTTCCAACTGCGGCAGGATGAGGTTGATATCACCGCGCAGTGCAGCATGGGCATGACGCAGTTTGTTGAACTCGGCGGCATCGATATCGATATGGATCACTTTGGCATGAGGCGCAAAGGTATCGAGCTTGCCTGTCACGCGGTCATCAAAACGCGCACCAACCGCGATCAGCAAATCACACTCTTGCACGATCAGGTTTGCCGCTTTGGTGCCGTGCATGCCGAGCATGCCAAGATAGTGTGGGTCGTGACGCTCGATGGTGCCCAAGCCTTTGAGTGTGCTGACTGAAGGCATAGGATTGAGGCGTAAAAACTCACGCACTGTGTCTGTGGCATTTGCCAGTTGTACACCGCCACCGACATACAATACAGGGCGTTTACTTTGCGCGAGCAGAGCTTGTGCGTTGGCTAGCTGTGTAGCATCCACATGTGGCATGGCGGGTGGAGTAAAGCTTGGCAAAGCGGAAACCGGCGCTTTGCCGAGCTGTACGTCTTTGGCGATATCTACCAGTACTGGGCCGGGACGGCCAGTTTTTGCAACTTCAAACGCTTCTGCCAGAGTCGGTGCCAGCTCGTTGATATCGGTGACTAAGTAGCTGTGCTTGGTACAAGAGAGCGACATGCCGATCACATCCATCTCTTGAAACGCATCAGTACCAATGTGTGAGCTGGCAACTTGGCCAGTGATGGCGACGAGCGGAACCGAATCAAGAAAGGCATCCGCCAAACCTGTCACCAAGTTGGTGGCGCCGGGGCCAGATGTGGCCATGCACACCGCCACTTTCTGCGTTGAGCGCGCCATACCAATCGCGGCCATGGCCGCACCTTGTTCATGGCGGCAGAGGATGTGCTCAACACCTCCGTCATACAGCGCATCATAAATCGGCATGATAGCGCCGCCAGGGTAACCAAAAACGGTTTTGATGCCCTGTTGTTTCAATGCGGCAACGACTAACTGTGCTCCGGTCATCGTGCCTCCTTATGGCAACAATACGTGTCGCTGCCTTCCTGTGTGTTGTGTTTGCACTTCATGTGCCGCTCCCATTCTTCCTGCGTATTCTGGGGATATTCCAATGGATAAGTACTGACCTGTATCTATCCGAGCTTGGGTATAACCTGTTCAGAATGTGCTTTTTTTAGTCTGTCTGAGTTGTAAAAAAACCCCCGGACTTTTCAGTGCGGGGGTTTTTTTGGATTTGGTTACTTATTTTTCGCCCACTCGCCCCCGCGTCGTCACTAGAATGACCACGATAATTAGGTTAATTAGAGCGTTGATGCGAGCGTTCAAGTTCATAGTAAAGTCGTTTTTTAGGGTTGAACTAATATCTTACCAATGTGTTTGCGCTTCTAGTGTTAACACACATCTTCGTTACATGACAAGCAAAAACTCATTCTTTTTTCACATTCCCGTTTTATCTCACCACGCTATATAACCCATTCTGTGCTTTTTATCGCCACTTATTCAGGCGCTGAAGGCTTTTTGATCAAATACTAAGGGATGCAATGGGACTTGCGATCATTCATAGCCGCGCCAGTATTGGCGTGCAGGCACCTCCGGTCACGGTTGAGGTCCACATCAGTAACGGGATGCCGGGGTTTACCTTGGTAGGATTGCCTGAAACCACAGTAAAAGAGTCGCGCGATCGGGTGCGCAGCGCGATCATCAATTCTCGCTTTGAGTTTCCAGCGAAGCGCATTACGGTCAATTTAGCCCCAGCCGATTTACCCAAAGAGGGGGGACGTTTTGATTTGCCGATTGCACTTGGCATTTTGGCGGCCTCGGATCAAATTGCGCGAAATAAGCTCGAAAGTTACGAATTTATCGGCGAATTGGCGCTATCGGGCGAAATTCGTGGCGTGAAAGGGGTTTTGCCTGCCGCGCTCGCGGCTAACCAAGTGGAGCGCTGTTTGGTGGTGCCGCACAGTAATGGTGATCAGGCGGCTTTGGTCGGGGTTGAGCGGCATAAGTCGGCGCAAAGCTTACTCGAAGTGTGCGCGGACTTGTGTGGTCAGCAAACTCTATCTTTGTTTCAAAGTTCGCCCAGTGTGCAACAAGTAAGTCAGACGCGCGATCTGCAAGACATCATAGGTCAGCAGCAGGGAAAACGAGCTTTGGAAATCGCTGCGGCTGGCAATCACAACCTATTGTTTCTCGGTCCTCCGGGGACGGGTAAAACCATGCTCGCTTCACGGCTGTGCGATTTACTGCCAGAAATGAGTGATGAAGAGGCAATGGAAACAGCCTCGATTGCCTCTCTTACGCAGCAAGAGATTAACCAACACAACTGGAAGTTACGCCCTTTTCGTGCACCGCACCATTCAAGCTCAATGGCGGCTTTAGTCGGGGGCGGCACCATTCCGCGCCCCGGTGAAATTTCTCTCGCCCATAATGGGTTACTATTTTTGGACGAAATGCCGGAGTTTGAGCGTAAAGTGCTTGATTCACTGCGTGAACCGCTGGAATCGGGTGAGATCGTGATTTCTCGCGCGCAGGGGAAAACCCGTTTTCCAGCACGCTTTCAATTGGTCGGCGCGTTAAATCCAAGCCCCACGGGCTACTACGAAGGCAGTCAGGCGCGTGCCAATCCGCAGAGTATTTTGCGCTATTTGAGTCGGCTTTCAGGCCCTTTGTTGGATCGCTTTGATATGTCGATTGAGATCCCAGCGTTACCCAAAGGTACGCTCGCCAATGGGGGCGATCGTGGTGAATCGACGGCGGCTGTGCGCCAGCGAGTGTGGGTAGCGCGTGAGCGTATGTTGGCGCGATCGGGCAAAGTGAATGCTTTGCTGCAAAGTCGAGAAATTGAACAGTATTGCCCTTTGCTTAAAGCGGATGCGGAATTTCTAGAAAGCGCGCTGCATCGCTTGGGTTTATCTATTCGAGCTTACCACCGGATCATTAAAGTGGCGCGAACCATAGCGGATTTGCAAGGTGAAGCGCAGATCGCTCGTCCACATTTGGCCGAGGCGTTGGGCTATCGAGCCATGGATCGCTTACTCAAACAGCTCAGTGCGCAGAACGTCTAGTACTCTGACCTGCAGAGTTCATGTTTCATTACGATGACAAGTTTGTATAATCACACGCTGTTTTTTTACTCATCTTTGAACTGAGAACTATGTTGGCTTACTTGCTCCTTGCGCTGAATGTGACCGTGGTGGTGTTAAATTCGGCCTTTCATTCGCTGCTGATCTGCTTGATTGCTTTGATTAAACTGTTGCTGCCGTCAGCCGCATGGAAAGCGCAGGCGACGCAAGCGGCGAATTGGGTGATGTGGTCATGGGCGAGTGTGAACGCTTGGGTTTTGCAGCTTTCCAACCGCGTGGAATGGGATATTCAAGGCGGTGAAACCCTGACTAAGCAGGGATGGTATCTGCTGATTTCCAATCACTTGAGTTGGACGGATATTGTGGTGCTGTGCTGCGTGTTTAAAGACCGTATCCCAATGCCGAAATTTTTCCTCAAGCAGCAACTGCTGTATGTGCCTTTCATTGGTATGGCGTGTTGGGCGCTGGATATGCCGTTTATGCGCCGCTATTCGCGTGAGTATCTGCTGCGCCATCCGCACAAACGCGGCCAAGATTTAGCGACGACGCGCCGTTCGTGCGAAAAATTCCGCGCCGTTCCTACCACTGTCGTGAATTATGTGGAAGGGACACGTTTTAATTCACAGAAGCAGCAACGTAGCGGCGTGGGATATCAGCATGTATTGCAGCCGAAAACCGGTGGTATTGCCTACACGTTAGCTGCCATGGGTGAGCAGTTCGAGCATATTATTGATGTGACTTTGGCCTATCCGGATAACCGTCAACAGCCGTTTCGTGATTTATTGATGGGTCGTATGCAGCGCATTGTGGTGCACATTGATTTGCTACCGGTGGATGAACAGGTACAAGGTGATTACTTCAACGATAAGCAGTTTAAGCGTCAGTTTCAGCTCTGGCTGAGCGAGGTGTGGCAGCGTAAAGATCAGCGATTAGAGCAGATTTACAAAGCCGATTAGCACTGAGAGGCTGATAAAGCGAAGGGAGCCATGGGCTCCCTTTGTCTTTTTCTCAATACCGAATCATGGGTTGAGATTACTTCAGTGTCAGCAGGTAGTTTACTAGAGCAAAATATTCGTCGAGGGATTTGACGGACTGACCTTGTACCAAATAACGGTTGTTAACAACAACGGCAGGTACACCGGTTAGGCCGCTATCTTGGAACTGTTTATCGAAACGGCGCACCATAGAATCCACGGCAAAGCCGTTGTAAGCCGCATCAAATTTCGCCGCATCAATTCCTTCATCTAGGAAGATTTGGCGCAGTTCTTGTTCATCTTTCGGTGGCTTACGCAGAGTGTGGATGCGGTTAAACATCACTGGCACCATTTTATCTTCCACTTCCAGAGCAATCATGGTTGCGTACGCTTTGCTCATCGCTTGACCCATGTTACCACCCATGAAAGAGACGTGGTTTTTCTGGAATTTCGCGCCTTCAGGCAACTGCTGCTTCAACTGAGCAATGATGGGTTCGAAAGTGTTACAGTGCGGGCAGTAGAATGAGAAAAACTCACTGACGACTGGTGAAGAAGAGGCGGGTGTTTTTAACACTTGGTAGTGTTCACCTTCTTTAAATTGAGCCGCATAGGCTGACACGCTTAACATCAGAGTTGCAACCAGTGCAAACAGCTTTTTCATGACTTTCTCCATTGGATTTATTGTGTTGGCTTACCACTGCGGCTGCAATGATAACGGGGGTTCTTGTAAAGTGGCAATCTGCTCTTTAAAAGCGAGGATCTGATTCTCCCAGTATTTCGCGTCATTAAACCACGGAAATGCGATTGGAAAAGCCGGATCTTGCCAGCGTTTGGCGAGCCATGCCATGTAGTGCACCATGCGTAGACCACGTAAAGGCTCGATTAGTTTCAATTGTTGAGGATTAAAATCGCAAAACTCTTGGTAGCCTTCCAAAACGATATCTAATTGGATCAGTTTGTCTTGGCGATCACCATGCAACAGCATCCAGAGATCTTGAATGGCAGGGCCGTTGCGTGCGTCATCCAGATCGACAAACATCGGGCCATCGCGCCATAAAATATTGCCGGGGTGGCAGTCTCCGTGCAGACGGATCTGAGGCTGGGTGGGTACCCAATGCTGCTTGATTTCAGCAATCAAAATATCGAGATCGTGAAAAAACACCCGCTGCAAATGGGCAGGAATGCAGTGACTGTACTCCAAGGTATGTCTGGGTTGATGTAAGTATTCATCCTGCGACAGAGTTGGGCGGTGGAGAAAGGGTTTACTTGCTCCGACTTTGTGAATGCGCCCCAGAAAGCGGCCAACCCACTCTAAGTGTTCCTCATTATCCACTTCGTATTGGCGACCGCCCATGCTGGTAAACAGGGCAAAACGGTAGCCTTGATAGTGGTGTAGCGTCGCGCCATTGAGTCTCAGTGGCGGGACGATCGGGATCTCTTCTTGTTCCAGTTCGAGCGCGAAATCATGCTCTTCTTGGATCTGCTCATCGGTCCAGCGCTGTGGGCGATAAAATTTCACCACAAAGCGGCGACGCTCTTCATCGCTAAACTGGTAGACGCGGTTTTCATAGCTGTTGAGTGGCAAAAAGCCTGACTCAGCACGAATGCCGATACTTTCCAGCGCGTACCAAATCAGATCGGGAGTTAAAGCATCAAAATGAAACGTGGCTTGGGTCATTGAATAAAAAGGGCTCATTACTGAGCCCTTTACCATACTGGTGAGTGTCAGAGCTTTTGAATAAATCGGCTCTCGACTTCAAGGGTAAATTGGTGGCTTTCGTCGTGCAGTATAAACTGAATTGTCGTGACCGCAGAGCTGAGATTTTCTGGTTTGGCTCCGAGCGTCATCGGGAGATTGAGTACTTCACCCGGTTGCACAACCACACTTTGTTTGCCGTACCAAGAGACTGGATCCAATCCTTTAACCGACAGCTGATAGGTCTGTGGCTGCTGGGTTTTGTTGATCACTTTGAGGTTGTAAGTGTTTTCAATTTCGCCCGAGCTGTTGGTTCTAAACAGTTGAGTGCGATCGCGAAGAACGGTTAACCCCGCGGGATCCACGGCGGCCACTTGAGCAAAGAACAAGCCAATCATGACCAAGAACACCGCTCCATAACCGAGCAGTTTGGGGCGCATCACTTTGGTGTGTTTGCCAGAGAGGCGATGTTCTGTGGTGTAGCTGATCAGCCCTTTCGCGTAGCCCATACGTTCCATGGTGTTGTCACAAGCATCAATACACGCACCGCAGTTGATGCACTCATACTGCAAGCCGTCACGAATATCGATACCGGTTGGGCAGACTTGCACGCAGAGATCGCAATCAATACAGTCGCCTAAACCGAGTGCTTTGGGATCCGCTTTGCGAGAGCGTGGCCCACGTTGTTCGCCGCGCGCGACATCATAGCCGACAATAAAGGTATCTTTATCGAACATGGCGGATTGGAAGCGCGCATATGGGCACATGTGGATACACATGATTGAGCGCATCCAGCCTGCGTTACCGTAAGTGCAAAGGGCAAAAAACAGTACCCAAAACACCGGCCAGAACGCGGCACTTAAAGTAAAGAAGTCGATCACCAGTGCGCGAATGGGCACAAAGTAGCCGACAAAAGTGAAACCAGTGACTAAGGCAATCGCCAACCAAGCGATGTGCTTTAAGGTTTTACGCGCCACGAGTTCTGCTGCCATCGGACTGTTGTCTTGCTTACGTCTTTTGTTGGCATTGCCTTCGAGTTTTTCTTCAAACCAGATGTACATAAACGTCCACACGGTTTGCGGGCAGAGATAACCACACCAGACACGGCCTAAGAAGGTAGTGATAAAGAACAGGCCGAAGGCGGCGATCATAAACAGCAGCGCCAATAAGGTCAGATCTTGCGGGTAGAGTGTGGTTCCGAAGAAGTTAAATTGCTGGTTGCCAATATCAAGCAAGATGGCTTGCCGATCGCCATAAGAGATCCAAGGAACCAATCCAAACAACAGCAGCAGAAACCAGCCACCATAACGGCGCAGTTTCTGGTAGGTTCCTTTACTTTCACGAACATAGATGCGATTACTTGGGTTAAAGCGATCCCCGCCTTGCCCTTTATGGGTCTTGGGGTTGAACACTTTGGGAGTCACATCTTTAACATCGATTTTATCCTGACTCATGACACTATCCTTTTCAGGCATTCGGTGTGATTTCTTTTGTTCACACTCAAATACATTGCTCATTCCCTCTTAAAGGCTGATGTAAGAGGGGGCTGATGGTTTTTTAGGCCGTAAGTATAGCGTCAATCAAACGTTTATTTCTTTAAGGCAATCAACCTTTAACAACAAATTTCCTTACAATTCTTCACCCTATTAACGACTTGATAAAAAAAGCGGCTTTAGCCGCTTCCTCATTTTGGGGTTGGATCTGGGCTGCCGAACGTTATACCTTTCCTACTTGAAGCTG
>NZ_WPDC01000064.1:0-19093 GCF_035615595.1 Vibrio sp. R-1
TTGGGTAGGTCCTTCTCCTCTCCTCCCCCTTTTAGGGGGAGGTCGGTAGGGGGTATTTTCAAAGCATCGGTACCACCGAAAGCAGTAACAATCCCCCCATCGCCCCATTAAACCAGCGCACATAATTGGGATGATTCATCCAGTAGCTCAGTTGCTTGCCTGCGGCAGTCCACACACTGACTGAAGGTAAATTCACTAACGCAAACACCAACGCAATCAAACCGAGCTGTAGCCAACTCGCATTCGGGTTAAATACACTCACCGCCGTCAGCGCCATTGACCAACCTTTCGGGTTCACCCACTGAAACAGCGCCGCCGCCACAAAAGACATTGGCTGATACTCTTGCCCTTCTTTGGATGGTCGGCTCAGCGCAATTTTGGCTGCCAGATACACCAAATACAAAGTGCAGAGAATCTGTAGCCCTTGTTGAAGGATCGGATAACGCTGAAACAGTTCCGTCAAGCCCACTCCCACCAGCAATACCATGATGCTAAAACCAAACGTAATCCCCAGCATGTGCGGGATGGTGCGCCAAAAACCAACATTGGCTCCTGAAGTCATTAGCATGATGTTGTTAGGGCCTGGCGAAAAAGTAGAAACAAAAGCAAACGCCAACAGCGGCCCGAATAAGGTGTAATCCATAACGATGTTCTCGATTAATGTCAGATACAAAAATATTAATCGCTCCCTGACGCAATTTTGTGTTTATATGAGCGAACAAAACACTGAATGCACAACAAAAGAGAATTATGGACAGGTTTGACGAAAGAATATTGCACGAGCTGCAACTCGATGGCCGAGTCTCCAATGTAGAGTTGGCAGAACGCGTAGGGTTATCGCCCTCCGCCACCCTGCGTCGCGTGCAAGATTTAGAGCGTAAGAAAATTATCAAAGGCTATCGCGCGGTATTGGATAAAAACCAGCTTGAGGTCGGTTTTATCGCGTATGTGGCGATTGGCTTAAACAGCCATACCAAGCAATCACAGCTCAGCTTTGAGCAGCATGTCCGCTTTGCTAAAGAAGTCGTGGAATGCCATAACATCACTGGCATGAACGAATACTTACTGCGCGTGGAAACCAAAGATCTGGTGGCTTACAAACGCTTCCATGCTGATGTGCTTGGCGAATGTGCGGTAGTCAAATCCATCACCACTATGGTAGTGATGGATTCGCCCAAAGATGAGCGGCAGTAAACTCACCAACAAACACAGCTGCAAAAAGAACGCCTTCCAAATAGAAGGCGTTTTTACATCAATCACACATTAATCGGTTAGCTCACCGGCCAGTTCTTCGGCGAACTTCTGCTCCGCCGTTTTTGGCTTTTCGGTTTGCGCAAAGCCGCGTAACCCTACCACATGTACGTGTTCGTGATCTTTAAACACTTTACGTACCAGTTTGTAAGTGGTGCCCTTCTCTGGGCTGATGTTCTCTGGCGCAGCAATCAGTAACTGCATATCCAGACGCTCACACAGCTCAAACAAGGTGGCGATGGATTTAGCATCCAGACGCGCGGCTTCATCAAGGAACAACAGGCGACACGGCACAATATCTTTACTGCGCAGACGACGCGACTCTTCTTCCCAGCTTTGTACCACCATCAGCAGGATTGACTGACCGGTACCGATCGCTTCACCGGTCGACAATGCGCCCGATTCCGCTTGCAGCCAACCATCCGAACCACGGTTGACTTCAACACTCAGCTCTAGGTAGTTACGGTAATCCAAAAGCTCCTCACCCAGCACTTGCGGTGAGCGTTGACCCATATCGATGTGTGGGTTCACGCGTTGGAACAGCTTGGCCATCGCTTCTGAGAAGGTGTAACGCGCACTTTCAAACAGATCTTTGTGTTGCGCTTGCTGCTCAGACAATCCTGCTAAAAGGATTTCATGGCTTTCACGCACTTTCACATTCAGGCGCACGCCATTCACCTGACCAAAGGAGATGTTCGACAGCCCTTGGTTGAGCATGCGAATTCGGTTCTGCTCACGCTGAATGGTTTTGCGGATGATGCTGGCTACCGAATCCGAACTGATCGCCAAACGCTGTTCACGCTGAGTCAACTCTTCGGTCAGACGAGCCAGTTCCACTTCCATCTCTTCAATCGCTTCGACCGGATCGTCGGTGCGAATGATGTCTTGACGAATGCGCTCACGCAGATGCTGATACACCGCAATGTAGAACAACACTTTACGCTCAGGGCGTGAGTTATCTTCCGACTGGCGCAGTGCATCACGCAGATCTTCATTGTTAGCGACCGCGAGACGCAGCGCACCCAAGGATTTATCCGACATTGAACGCAGTTCATCGGCCGACAGGTAAGCCAGCTCACGCTTGTGCAGACGACGTTCAACATCATTTTGGCGCGCAAGACGCAGTACCGAGCACCAACCCGCTTTCGCGTTCACCACGAAAGTGCGCAGGTCTTGATAATCTTTCTCGACTTTTTTCATGCGCTTGACCAGCGCTTTCATTTCCAGCTCAGTGGAGGTAATAGTACGTTCGTATTCGCTCTTACGGCTGCGTGAAGTGTGTAGACGCTCTTGCAGCTCATCACGGCGACGCTGAGCACGTTCAATCGCACCTTCGTCAGCATGCACACCAAACTCTTGCAGCTCTTGTTTGAACTCTTGCACCGTTTCTAGCTTAGCTTGGTGCGAACTTTTCAGTGACGCCAACAGTTGATTGTATTGGCTGAGCTGAGCTTGCGCCTGTTTCAGCTCTTCACGACTGCGGGTACGTTCACTTTCCGCCTGCACCAATTTCGCTTTCAGTTGTTCACTCAGTTCACTGCTTTGGTTGAGCAGATCCACCGAGTCGGAATAAGCAAAGTGGTGACGGCGTTCAAGCAGATCTGACAGCGCAAAAATTTGCGCTTTGAGTTTCTGCAGTGCTTGATCCGCTTGCTGGTATTGCTGCTCCAGCGCATCAAACTGCTCTGGGTCGGCATCGAGTACCGCCGCCACTTTTTCCAGCTCGCTGATGGTACGGCCATGCGCCGCAATAAAGGCTTTGGCCTCACTCAGCTGTTGCAACTTCTCTTCAAGCTCGTGGTAACGCGCTTCGAGCGTCTCTTCGTCAAGTAGACCCATTTGCGGCGCAAGTTTGTCTAGCGCAGCTAACGCTTGTTTACTGGCTTGCAACTGGCTACGCAGTTGCTGCTCTTGCGCTTCAAATTCGCTGATGGAGCGCAGCAGTTGATTACGCTTATCGCGCGCATTCGCTAAGGCTTGCTCAGGGTCGGCATCAAACGCCACTTGCAAGTGCATCGCGACAAACTGGTTGAAGCTGGCGTAAAGACGTTGCAGCTTTTGCGAATCGAACG
Organism: Vibrio sp. R-1; assembly: GCF_035615595.1. Lineage (NCBI taxonomy): Bacteria > Pseudomonadati > Pseudomonadota > Gammaproteobacteria > Vibrionales > Vibrionaceae > Vibrio > Vibrio sp. R-1. The sequence goes on from NZ_WPDC01000064.1 coordinate 3,324, forward strand.
AAGCTTTGGCGTGTTGCTCAACCACGTCATCACGCTCTTCTCGCAGCAACTCTAAACGCTGCTCACGCGCCGCGCGGCCAAACAGTGGAATGGCAGGGAAGCGCGAATAGCGCATTTGGCGCTGGTTAAGCTGAACGCACACCGCACCTTCAAGCTCTTCGGCATTGAATGAGCTGTCATCAAACGCATCTACATCACCTTCGATGAGGTAGAGATCTTCCGGACAGTCATCCAGTTCAACCAGTTTTTCTTTGATGCCCGAGAGATCCGATACCACAATCGCGTGACGCGCAGGACCGTACATAGCGCTGAAATACGGCGCATCATCAATGGTGATGTCGTCATAAATTTCCGATAGCAGTACACCGCCTAGCGTATCCGCCAAGCCTTTCAGACGCGGATCGTTAGAGCCCCCCGGAGACGCTAAACGCTCAATTTCGCTATCGAGTTTCGCGCGACGCTCGGCGAGCTTATCTTTCGCCATGGATTGGGCTTTTTCCAGCTCCAACACTTGCTGCATGTGCGCCATGACAGACTGACTATCCGCCAGTTCGACACCACTTTGCTCGCGTAGCGTTTCTAATGCATCGTTGGCTTTGATCCATGCTGGCGCAATCGACTCAAAACGGGCGATTTGCGTTTGCAGTTCTTGCTCTTGATGGCGCAGCTGACCACGCTGTTCGCGGCAGTTTTCCTGCTCGGTTTCCAGCTCTTCTAGCAGTGCAGAGTGGCGCTCACGCTCTAGCTCGACGGTCGCGGCATCATCCAAGGCCACCCTATGTTGTTTGTGGTATTGGGTTGCCAGCTCACGCACGTTGCGTTGCTGCTCAAGTTGACGCTCAAGGTCACGCTGTTGAGCTTGCCACTGCGCTTCATTTTGCAACACATGTTGAGCTTCACGCGCTTGACGGATCACTTGCTGCGCTTGCTTCGAAGCTTCACTGCGCGCGACCTCACCCAGTACGCGTTTCACCAGTTCAAACGCATGGTTGAACTGCTGCGCTGCTGCCGAAGACATATCCAGCTTGTGCTTGAGTGCCAACAGTTCGCTGGTGCGAGTTTCCTGCTCCGCTTTAAGCTGAGTGGCCAACGCTTGCGCACTTTCCGCACTGAGTTCTGGCTTATCCAGTAAGCGACGCGCTTTATCGAGCGCTTGCACCGCTTGTTGATATTGCAGTGCACGGGTTTGCTGCACATCGAGGGCTTGCTGATAATCGGCCAATTGCGATTTGAGGCTATCCACTTCCTCTTCACTGATGGTGGCGCGCTCTTCGGCCATCATCACTCGCTCATTGGCTTCTTCCACCACCATCATCTGTTCTTCGAGGCGGAAATTCAGCTCTTCGAGATCTTCTTGATAGCGTTCAATTTTTTCCTGCTGACGCAGTGCGTTTTGCACCAATTGCAGGTGGTCAGACGCGCCTTGGTAATCTTGCTCCAGCGCCGACTCTTGCTCAACCAGCAGTTCTAACTCTTCGTGAACACGGTTCAGCAAGCTGTTTTGCTCAATCAGGGTTTCACGAGAAGAGAACAGCTCACCGCGCAGAGCCAAGGTTTGTTCCACCTTGTTACGGCGATCATTGGCGTGGCGCATGTAGTCCGCGGCTACATAGTTGGTCGATTCGGTGATCAGGTGTTTGAACAGATCGCGATCCGCTTGCGTGGTCTTGATCGCTTCCAGCGTCATGCGGTTTTCACGCAGCGCGGATTCCATATCTTGGAACGCTTTCTTCACGCCGCCATTTTGTGGCAGCAGATAATCGCGCAGTGAGCGGGTGATTGCACTGGAAATACCGCCGTAAAGCGAAGCCTCAATCAAACGGTAGAATTTTGAACGGTCAGAGCTGTTACGCAGCTTTTTCGGGATCACGCCAAATTCAAACATCTGCGCGTGGTAGTCGACAATCGACGGGAAAGATTTGAAATGCGCGCCTTCAATTTGACCCACGGCATCTTTCACTTCATTGATTTGGCGAACACGCGCATGTTTGTCGGATACGGTTTCGACCAACACATCGGTCGGTTTAACATGACTAGGCAAACCTTGGATCAAGAAAGGTTTGATGTCGACTTTCTTATCACGTCCCGCCACTTGTTGCAGCTTCACCGCAAACAGTAAACGTTGGTTACGTGAGTTCACGACATCCAGCGCGGCGTAACACGCCCCCGCTTGCAGCTTACCGTACAAACCTTTATCGCGTGACGCTTGCGAGCTCCCCGCTTCGGTGGTGTTACGAAAATGGAGCAGGCTTTGGTCTGGGATCAAAGCGGTGATAAACGCCGCCATGGTGGTAGACTTACCCGCACCGTTACCACCAGATAAAGTGGTCACTAAATTATCAATGTCAAAGGTACGCGCAAAGAAGCCGTTCCAGTTGATCATGGTTAGCGATTGATATTTACCTCGTTCAATCATGCTTCATCTTCCCACTCGGTTTGCTCTTCGTCGTACTCGGCTGTTGGGTTTTCCAACAGGCTTTGCTGGCTTGGTTCCGGGGTATGTACCACAGCTTCACCATCACGGATTAGGCGCAGCTGCGCTTCACGCACATCACCGCCCAAACGCACATCCGCACCAAAACGAAATACCGCTTCAGTGATGCGGAATTTGCCCGTATCACCAATGGTGATCAGCATACCGAGGCGACGTAAACGACGCAGCGAAGTACGTACTTTTTCAAACAGCTTCTCGCGATCCAGATCCGAGCCGCTGGCACGGTTGGTCACCAGCTTCATCAGCTTCTTCTCTTCCACCAAGGTCAACAGCTCATCGTACAGCTCTTGGTTGGTGAAAATGCCTTCATGCGCTAAACGCTCAGGGCTCAAATAGAGGAAACAGAGCACTTTACCCACCAGCATATCCAGCTCAGAGAGCACACTGCGGTTGATAAGCGACGTAGAACGCGGGCGCAGATAGAAGAAGCCTTCCGGCGCGCGTACTAGCTCGGTGTGATAGCGTTGATAAAACAGCGCCAAATCCGGCTCAAAATCTGACAGGAAGGCGTGGTTATCCAAATCGTCACTGGAGACATGACGCCCCGCGCGCAGCAAACTGTCTAGCGCTGGAAATAGCGGGTTAGCAATCGCTTTGGCCAGATTCTCTGGCATGTATTCATTAATATCGGTCGATGACATTCGCTTGTACCTTTGCGCCAAAATCGTTGATCGCCGTCCAGTCAGGCTGGATAGCGCGGTAGTCGGACTCGGAATAACCCAGTCTTACCGCTTGGTCGACAACCATTCGGGCTAAATCGAAATGATGAGTTCGTGGATGGCTAGCTAAGTAGTCACGCAGCACAAGTGCTAAATCAATCGCTGCGCCTTGCTCTTTATGCACTTTCAGCATGTCGCCAATCCGCTGCGCAAGTTCATCGTTCACTTGTTGCAGCTCTTCGTATTCCACTTCCATCGGCACATGACCGGTAACTTCTTCGTCACGCAGGGTCAAGGTTTCATCACGCAGATCGGATAGACGTTCTGCATCGGCGTAAGTGAGATACCAAGGTTGTTCAAAATAGTCGTTCATTGACTGACGCAGACGTTGGCTGAACGCGCGGTTCTGGTCCATATCAATCGCGGTACGAATAAACTTGTGGACGTGGCGATCGTAACCAATCCAAAGATCAATCGACTGCTGACCCCAGCTCGTGATGCGGTCGAGCTTCATTTGCAGCGCAAACAGCGTCTCTTCAATGAAGTCCAATTCCAGATCGCCATACACGCACTCCTGAATATCGAGGATTTGCGTTTGCAACTCATCGCCTGCCGCTTGCAAGGTATCTTGCAACTCACGCAGTGTGGTGGAAGTCTCAGACAGCAAGGCTTCACAGTTATTGATCGCATCGCGCCAATCTTTATTCAGCAGGTCGGCAATCTGTTCTTTGACCGATTGCTGCTGCTCATCCATCACTCGTTGATTGAGATCGATGCGGTCGAAAATTTCACTCACCGAATATTTGAGCACGCCAAACACGTTTTTGCGCCAGTGGGCGACACTTCCGCCCTGTTGCGCAGATTCCACGGCTTTCGCCATCTCATCCGCGACCATAGAGAGTTGGATGGATAGTTTCAGTTTGGAAAATTCGCGATGACGAACGTAGTAATCGGTAATGCCGATCGCCAACGGCGTCAGACGGTAGATGCTGGCACCTTCCGTCATTTCGCTGGTAAAACGGCTTAATAAGCGCTGCTTGACCAGATCATTAATCGCATTGTTAGCCCGAAAGGCTGAGGCTTCTCCCGATTCTGCAAACAAGCGCGTCACTATCGCGAATGCATCGTGAAGTTCCCCTTCTCCGAGCTCTTCATCAAATCTTTCATTACTGAGCACAGCAATCGCAAGCAAAAATGCCAGCCGCTCAGTAGGTAGATTCAATGAGAAGTCATACTGTTTTACCCAAGTGACGAGTTCGTCGATAGGCTTTTGCACAGTATCCTGAGTAAACTCACTCATTGTTTATCCTGTTATTGTTTTTTCTTAGCCCATACGTGAATGTATCGGCCCAATGAGAGGTAAGGCTCCTGACGGCAGAATTTGCGCTCCAGTGCCACCAAATCCTCATGCTGGTATTCGCCCATGTTTTTCATGTTTCCGATGTAATCACTGAAACAACGAATACCGGATTTCCCGCAGATCTCAAAACCCGATTCTTCGATCCATTGGTAGACCTCTTCGGGGAGCAAGCCTTTCTGCGGTTGTAATTTAAACCGTTTGCGGTGCGGCATATCCTCTAACACGTGCGGAATGTTGCCACACACGGCGTTTTTGTAAACCAAACCGTGATAGTTGTAAAACATCACCGACACCATGCCACCCGGTCTAACTTGCGCCAGCAAATTTTGCAACGCTGGTTTGGGCTCCGCCAACCATTCCATCACCGCATGAAACAGCACCAAATCCACGGGCGCATCAAGGTGTGCTTGAATCGTCTGCACTGGTGAATGGACGAAGCGATACTGCTCAAGCAGGCCATTGTTTGCAATATCCTGTTCGGCCAATTGCAACATTTCCGAAGAAAGATCACAGAGTGTCACTCGATGCCCAAGGCGAGCGATTTTTTGCGATACTTGCGCCAAGCCGCCACCCGCATCGAGCACGTGCAAGGGAACTTTTTGCGTGTCCAGTTGACTGAGAAGCTGCTCCAAATCTTCCCAAACAATGACTTGGCGGATCTCACCTTTGTCAGAACCGTATATATTTTTTGCAAATTTGTGGGCAATATCGTCGAAATTGCGATCTTCTGTCACAGTAGCTTGAGTTATGATAACGAACCGTGCCTGCTATTCTGTCATACGAATGGCAGGAATAAAGAGGCTTCGACTCTTTTTATAATCAAGTGCTGTTTTTTCGGACTGTTTTCTCTATGTTTGAGCTGAAAAAAATATTTTCTTCACTGTTGATGCCTCTGCCAGCGCTGCTGATCATTGGTTTCGTGGGCCTGATGTTGATCATGTTCACGGCAAAACGTAAAACTGGCTGCCTAGTAGTGTTGTTCTCCCTCACTGGGTTATTTCTGGTTTCCTTTCAACCCGTGGCGACTCGTTTGTTGATGCCACTTGAACGTACTTACACGGCATTTTTACCCGTAGAAGGTACTCTTGACTACGTCATGGTGCTCGGGAATGGCCATGTCATAGATGATGATATTCCCCCCACCTCCGAGCTTACTCGTGCTGCGCTCATGCGCTTAACAGAAGGCATTCGTATTAGTCGTATGTATCCGGGTTCGAAACTTATCCTATCCGGTTACGCTGGCGGCAGCGAAGTTAGCCATGCTCGGATGATGGCGCGTGTTGCTTTGGCGTTAGGCGTACCTAAATCGGATATTATTTTGCTGGAAACCGCTAAAGATACTTGGGAAGAAGCGCGCCAAGCGGCCGCTTTCGTGCAACAAAAACGTATGGTGCTCGTCACCTCAGCGAGCCACATGAAGCGTGCGATGCGTGAATTTGAATCGGCGGGCTTAACACCTATTCCTGCCCCGACCAATTACTTAGGCCACCTTAATATTATTCAGCCTTGGGATAAATACATTCCAAGATCGCGCTATCTTGAGCAAACTGAGCAGTATTGGCATGAAACTTTAGGACTGATGTGGCAAACCCTGCGAGATACTGTGGCAGGGGATAGCGGTGAGCCTGTGCTTACTCCACCGGTGGTTGAAGAGGCACCAAGCGCACCTTAGTCTCATCCGCTTTGGGGGATCATAAGTAGCATTAAAAAACTGGCATTTAGCCAGTTTTTTATTTTTACAATGCAGAAAACGATGAGGACACTCTCAGTGTTTAATCCCCAGCGAACATGTACCCTTCGCCGTGAACCGTCACAAAGATTTGCGGGTTTTTCGGATCCATTTCCATTTTGGCGCGCATACGGCGGATCAACACATCAATCGTACGGTCGTTTGGCGCATCCACACGGTGACTGATCATGTTCAAAATCCGCTCACGGCTCAGCACTTGATTAGGATAAGAAGAAAGCGCAACCAACAACTCGTATTCCGCTTTAGTGAGCTTGACTGGCTCACCGTTACGGCTTAATGCACGGCGCTGAACATCGAACGTCCACTCACCAAAATGCACCAGTTTGTCATCGTGTTTGTCGGTAATTCTCTCTCGCTGTGCGAGGGAAATTCGCCATAATAAGTTTTTTACACGAACCTGAAGCTCGCGTAGGTCAACAGGTTTGGTGACATAATCGTCCGCGCCCATTTCGAGGCCAACGATTTTGTCGATACTGTCGGTGCGTCCTGTCACTAAAATAATGCCAATCTCCGACTGGCTGCGTAATTCTCGCGTCAATAACAGACCGTCTTCACCGGGCAAATTAATGTCCAGCAAAACCAGATCGATGTCATTGAGCTCTAACGCTTCTCTCATCTGTGCGCCACTTTCTGCTTCCGTCACTTGGTAACCTTCATTTTGAAAGTAACCACTTAACTTACTTCGCGTGACGAGGTCATCTTCAACCACAAGTACGTGATAGCTCATAATGCACCATTTTAAATAACTGGATGTATCGCAGGGTTATTCTATTCATATTTGTTAATAACTCGAGAAAAATCGTGAGAAACCTCACTATTTCTTGATGCAAAGCAAACTTCATTTAACAGATTAACAACCTATTCTTTTCTTTTCACAAACTGTCACAATCACCGTGATAGCTGTTCATTTTTATGGTTTAGACTAAGCACACATCGATTGGGAGTGCAGAGATGATGCAAGAACTGAAAATCTTCAATGAAAAGCGTGCTGAAATCTATTGGTGGCTGTCGAGCCTGTTTTTTAAAGAACTGAGTGAGCAAGATATTGCTCGCTATCACTCAGCAGAAGTTCGTACTTTTTTAAGCGGACTCGCTGATGAGCAAAGCTTGAGCCGCGAAGTTAAACACTTGGTCGAAGCGCTCAATCGCTTGCAAGATCGCCAAGATGCGCAGCTAGAGCTCGCTGCAGATTTCTGTGATCTCTTTTTGAAATCAGACCGTGATTCCGCCCTGCCCTATGCTTCTGTCTATGCCGATCAGGGTTTACTCAATGGCAAGCCTGCGCAGCAAATGCGTGAGTTACTCAGCGCACATGGGGTTAAGGTTGAACAAAATCTCAATGAGCCCGAGGATCATCTTGCCATCCAGCTCGATTTTTTAGCGCATCTTGCAATCAGTGCTAACCAAATTGAGCACTCAGCACAACTGAGTTTAGCGCTCCAAGCTCAGTCCGACTTCATAAGTCAACACTTACTCACTTGGCTACCTGCCTTTGCTGAACGTTGCACTCAATTTGATGCTTTCGGATTGTACTCAGCCGCCGCTCGTTTAGCGTTAGCCTTTATTCAGCAAGATAAACACTGTCTTGATGAGCTGATCCAAGAGACCCATTAGCCAGACAGGCAAAGAGAAAAGCCAGCCTATTTTATCTATCCCAAACGGCTTCGTGTGGTAGCCAACACCACGGCAGGGTCAAATAGGAAGGGGATAGACGAATTAATTGTGAAATGGCTTATAGTTTGGTGAATGAATTTCGTTGCGACGGAGAGATTTGCAGTCTAAAATCCATCCGCAAACGATAAAAACGAGTAAAAATTTCAACCGCTGTTTCTCGGCGGTTTTTGTTTTTTATTACTTTAGGTTTATTACTTTAGGCATAGTGATTGAAGCGCTTTACGTACGGCATAGTGTTGGACATGTGCTCGCACAGAGTGTGAAGATTCGCTCAGTCTCGCCTTACTTCTGCTGATTAAATCCACCGATGTTATTCGCTGGCAGCAGTCATCGACAGGAACACTCTATGGCTACGATTAAAGATGTGGCGCGCCTTGCAGGCGTGTCAACCACTACCGTTTCTCACGTCATCAATAAAACTCGCTTTGTGGCAGAAACCACCCAAGAGAAAGTGATGGAAGCCGTTAAGCAGCTGAACTACGCGCCAAGTGCCGTGGCACGCAGCTTAAAGTGCAATACCACTCGCACGATTGGTATGTTAGTGACGCAATCTACTAACCTGTTTTTCTCGGAAGTTATCGACGGTGTGGAAAGCTATTGTTACCGTCAAGGCTATACGCTGATCCTATGTAACACAGGCGGCATCTATGAAAAGCAACGCGATTATATCCGCATGCTGGCCGAAAAACGGGTTGATGGCATTTTGGTGATGTGCTCAGACCTGACCCAAGAGCTGCAAGATATGTTGGATGCGCACAAAGATATTCCAAAAGTGGTTATGGATTGGGGTCCAGAAACGTCGCACGCCGATAAAATCATCGATAACTCCGAAGAAGGCGGCTACCTCGCGACCAAATATCTCACCGACCGCGGTCACACTGAGATTGCATGTTTGAGTGGTCACTTCGTCAAAGCCGCATGCCAAGAGCGCATTCAAGGTTTCCGTCGCGCGATGGCGGAAGCCAAGTTGGCCGTCAATGAAGATTGGATCTTGGAAGGTAACTTTGAGTGTGATACTGCCGTTTTAGCGGCGGATAAAATCATTGCGATGGACAAGCGCCCCACGGCGGTATTCTGTTTCAACGATACGATGGCATTAGGTTTGATGAGCCGTTTGCAACAGAAAGGCATACGTATTCCAGAAGATATGTCTGTCATCGGTTACGATAATATCGAGTTAGCAGAATACTTCTCTCCACCACTGACCACAGTGCACCAACCTAAGCGTCGTGTGGGTAAGAACGCATTTGAAATTTTGCTAGAACGCATTAAAGACAAAGAACACGAGCGCCGAATTTTCGAAATGCACCCAGAGATCGTAGAGCGCGACACGGTGAAAGACTTGACAAAATCCTAACTTTCTTGACAATTCATAACGCCTATATTTGAAAGCTTGTCACATAAATATGACAAAACATATGTAGTGCGAGTATTATTAGTAGGGCTCATTCTCACATTTGAAATATCAGTATGTGAGAATGACCCAAGAATGATTAATTCTTATCAGGAAAAATGTCACGCACAGGGCAAACCATTCGAAAGAGTGGGACGCAAAGCCTCCGGCCTAAACCAGAAGACGTGGTAGGTAGCGGGGTTACCGATGGCAAAATGCATACACTATGTTGACTCATCATTGACACTATGAATGCATGCTTTTGCTAATTTTCTCGGACCTGACTTGGTGGCGTATGTAACAATACTCCGAGACTAACAGCATGGATAAACCAGTATTAAAAGATTCAATGCGGCTCTTTGAGCAGCTAGGACGTGTTAAATCTCGTTCAATGTTTGGTGGCTTTGGTATTTTCGTCGACGAAACTATGTTTGCGCTTGTGGTTAACGATACGCTGCACATCCGTGCAGATGACGCCACAATCGAAAAGTATAAACAGCAAGGTTATGAACCTTATGTTTACAAAAAACGTGGCTTCCCCGTTGTAACTAAGTACTACGCTCTACCTGAAGATTGTTGGAGTCATCCAGACTCTATCCTCAATGAAGCGCGTGCAGCACTGGAGGTCGCTAAGGCCGAACGTGAAACTCAAGCACAAGCGAAACCTGATCGTTTGAAAGATCTTCCTAACTTGCGTTTAGCAACTGAAAGAATGCTCAAAAAAGCAGGTATCGACACCGTCGAGTCTCTTCAGACTCTTGGTTCTGTCGAAGCTTATAAAGCGGTTCAACGAACCCACACGGCAGAGGTGAGTTTAGAGTTGCTATGGGCTCTAGAAGGCGCAATCGAAGGTAAACATTGGTCGGTGATCCCACAAAATCGTCGTGATGAGCTATTAAGGCATCTCTGAGTTTCATTTTGAGTTCCTCAACGCCTGTAATCATCCTGTGTTTTTACACACCCTATATTTCATAACGCGTCCAAAGTGGCGCGTTATTTTTTTGAAAGAAAAACGGCCTTTAGCCTGTCTTTACTTTTAGGCTCTCTATGTATCTCCAGTAAATTCAGTTACAGGCGATATACTTGAGTAATGAGCGATACTCTAATGACTTGGAGTGACAAGTCGGCGGTCACTGTGTGCACCCACATCAAACCAGAGACACTCTATGATTGGGTGAAGAAACGTAACCCATACCGCTGAAGAGCCAAGTAAAACGGGCAATATCACGCCCCACAAACCATAAAGTAATGACTAGGTACTCGAATGTATAAAAAACTCATCATCGCCATTGTTTTGATTGCCATTGCCGCGCTCTTGGTGACGCAGTTTAGCCAATACCTCACTCTTGATGTCGCGAAAGCCAAACAAGCCGAATTGGCGAATTATATTGATGCCCATTTGCTGCAAGCCGCACTGATCTATTTTTTGGTGTATGTTCTCCTAACCGCATTTTCAATCCCCGGCGCAACGGTCGTGACTTTGTTGGGAGCGGCTCTATTTGGCTTTTGGTTGAGCTTACTGCTGGCTTCTTTTGCCAGTACCATTGGTGCCACTCTCGCCTTTCTCAGTAGCCGCTTCTTATTGCGAGATTGGGTGCAAGCTAAATTCGCTGATAAATTGCAAACCATCAATCAAGGTATTGAACGAGATGGCGCGTTTTATTTACTCTCTCTGCGACTGATCCCGATTTTTCCATTTTTCCTGATTAACTTAGTGATGGGGCTAACGCCTATCTCCACTTGGCGTTACTACTGGGTCAGCCAACTTGGTATGCTGCCGGGTACGGCGGTGTATCTCAATGCTGGTACTCAACTGGCGGAAATCTCAAGCCTAGGCGAAATTGTGTCGCTCCCTGTGCTCGCTTCATTCGTTTTGTTAGGCGTATTTCCGATAGTGGTGAAATGGATCATGGGTAAATTTCAGCAGCGTGCCACTCAATCGCCAGTGAAGTAAGTCACTCTTGGTAAAAGTAAGCTAGGAAGGACAATGAAAATCTACACGGCCACTCATCCGCTTGAAGCGCACATGCTGATGCAGCTTTTGCATCAGCAAGGGATAGCGTGTGAGTTGCGTGGAGAAATGCTGTTTGCGCTGCGCGGCGAGATCCCGATGGATTCCAGCAGCGCCCCTTCACTTTGGTTACAGAAACCGGAGCAACAAACCGCAGCGCAGCAAATCATCCGAGAATTTCTCAATCCCCCACCCGCCGAATGCTGGCAATGCCCAGAGTGTGGGGAGCATCATGAAGGGCAATTTTCCGCCTGCTGGCAGTGTGGTTTTAGCCAAACCGCTCAGTGAGGGATTAACGGATTTGGCGCTGGATAAACTCGATAGAACGCTGATTAAACAGCTCAGGCTGCTCGACATTACATACATGACCGCAATTTGGGATTTCATACAGCTCACTTTGTGCGTGGAGCGCCACCATCTCTTTCACCGGATGGATGAACATGTAGTCCTTCTCTCCCATCAAATATAAGGTTGGGATCGGCAATTCACGGTCGCGGAAATAACGCATCAGCGGATTCACCTCAGCGGTTAACGTAAACCAACGTTTAAATTCTTTCTGACAGAGCTTTTGCGCTTCACGAATAAACAGATGGCGAGACTCTTTTTGACTACGCTGCGGCATCACTATGTAAGCAAATAAACGATACAGCCACATGTACGGGATGAGGTGCTTACTCAAATGTCCTAGCTTAACCAACACTTGCGAACGCGCATTAAGCCGTGTAACCGCGCCACCAAGCACCATAGAATTGACCCGATGCGTGGCAAGCTCAGCAAGGTTACGGACTATGATGGTACCCAGCGACATGCCCACAAAATGCGCCGACTGGATTTTCAAGTGATCAAGCACTTTGAGCACATCCAGCGTCACGGTCTTAAACGTATAGCGATTGGCAATCCAGTCTCTGAGTAACTGATTGGATTTCCCGTGGCCGCGCAAATCAATCAGCAATAAATTGAAATGCTGCCGATACGCTTTGATCTGCTTGAACCATATGGATGAGCTGCCCCCCGCACCATGAACGAACACCACCCACTCCTGACTTGTCGGGTGAAGATAAGTTTTGTGAAACAGCACTTTTTCGGCAATGGCAGTCATAGGGGAAGACATTGAAACCTCTTAATTACGCAGGCCAAGACTACCATAATCTTAGTCAAGAGAATCCCCCCAGTTGTAAGAAACTGTTGAGTGAAACAGAAAAAAGGCACCTTGCGGTGCCTGAGAGATGCTTCATAGACCAAACGACTTGGTGTGGCAGCCAACACTGCTGCCGCTTCAATGATGAAGGGGATATCGTTAGCCAAATCGCGCGAGTCGATACATCTTCATATATTCTTGGGCAGACTCTTCCCAACTGAAGTTTTGCTGCATGGCACGTTGTTGCACTTTCAGCATCTCTTCTGGCTGCTGCAGATAAAACAAGAGTGCCCGCTGCATCGTGATCAATAGAGCTTCTGGCGTGGGCTCTTGGTAACCAAAGCCTGTCGCGCGCTCAGGGAATTTATCGTAATCGTTCACCGTATCTTTCAAGCCACCCACTTCACGAACAATAGGCAGAGTGCCATAAGCCATGCTGTAAATCTGATTGAGCCCACAGGCTTCAAATTCAGAAGGCATTAAGAAGAAATCCGATCCCGCTTCAACCCAGTGCGCTAAACGCTCACTGTAGGTCTCGACAAACGCAAACTTGGATCGATGATAATGAGCGATCTTATTCAGCCGCGCAGCAACTTCCGGCTCACCAGTACCCACAATGACCACTTGAACGTTATTGCGCAGGAACTGCTCTAAAATCGGCAACAGGTAATGAAAGCCTTTCTGATGCGTTAAACGACAAACCATACCAAACAGCGGCACATCGGTAACTGGCAGGTGTAACTCTTCCTGCAGCGCAGTTTTACACAGCGCTTTCCCCTTGCGCATCGACTCAGGCTCATCGCTGTAGGTCGCAGGCAGATAGTGGTCGGTTCTTGGATTCCACTCGCTGTAATCACAACCGTTGACGATACCGTGTAAATCACGCGCTCGACGCACAAAATCATCCACCAGCCCGTGAGCCCCAAGAGGCGTTAAAAGCTCAGCCGCATAATTAGGACTCACCGCATTCACTTTATCCGCAAAAGCGATCCCCGCCCGCAGCATGCTTACATGATCATGACCGTATTGCAGAAATTCCATACCCGATAAATTGAGCTCAGGAATGACTTCTAATTGATGATAGGAAAAGATCCCTTTAAAAATCGCGTTATGCACCGTCAGCACACTTTTGACTTGCTCAAAAAAGCTGTCATAGCGATAACGGGTTTTCAGCAAAAAAGGCACTAAGCCTGTGTGCCAATCATTCGCATGAATGATGTCAGGCTGAATACCGAGTTTCGGCAGTACGTCCAAACACGCTGCAGAGAAAAAACCAAACCGTTCACCATTATCGGCATAGGCTTGATTATTCTCAGCATACAGCGCCGGGCGGTCAAAATAGGCAGGGCAATCAATCAGATAGATTGGCACACCGTCTAGCTCGCATTTTAAAACACGATACTGAGTGTGCGGCCAGTGTGTCAGCTCTGTTTCCAGTACTAACTCTGCGTCTTCCTTTCCCGGTACTGAACGATAAGCAGGCAGCGCAATGGCTACCTGCTGATGCAACGCTTTCAACGCTTGTGGCAGCGCTTTTGCCACATCGGCCAGGCCACCACTTTTTACCAGCCCCTGTACCTCTGAAACGGTAAACCAAACGTTGAATTGTTCCATTCTAGAATCCTACCTTACTACCTTTCGCAATCACCACAATCCCTTCATCGGAAACGTGGAAACGCTTTCTGTCCAGTTCCAAATCTTCACCAATGATGGTACCGGCGGCGATCTCGACATCTTTATCTATAATGGCGCGCTTAATCGTGCAGCCAGCTCCAATTTTTACATCGCCCAAGATAACAGATTCACTGATAAAAGAGCCAGCAGCAATGTTGCTACGGAAACCCAGAACCGATTTATAAATGGTTGATCCTTGGATATAACTTCCCCCAGAGATCAAGCTATCTGTGATTTTGACTTTCTTGTCTTTGACATCCACAAACGTCGCAGGCGGCAAAGGAGGATAGTAGGTGTGCAGCGGCCAGCTGCGGTTGTATAGCGAAAATTCTGGATCTTTGTCGAGCAAGTCCATATGTGCCGACCAGTAGGACTCAATGGTACCCACATCACGCCAGTAGGTCGATTCCTTCTCTCCCTTAATTTTGTTGGTCGTGAAGTCATACACATAGACTTTACCGCGCGGGAACATTTTCGGAATAATGTCTTTGCCAAAATCATGGCTGGACTGGTTATTTTCAGCATCTTCACGCAGTTCTTGGCTGAGCGTTTCCGCTTCGAAGATGTAGTTACCCATCGAGACCAGTGCCCACTCTGGCTCACCGGGGATCGATTTGGGATTGCTCGGTTTCTCTTCAAAACCGACCATTTTGCCGTTTTCATCCACTTCAATCACCCCAAACTGAGAGGCTTGGCTGATCGGCATACGCAGTGCAGAAACGGTCAATTCCGCTTCCATACGGCGATGAAAATCGAGCATTTGGCGAATATCCATCTTGTAGATATGGTCTGAGCCAAAAATACAGACTTGATCCGGCGCGACAATCTCAACAAAACGGAGGTTTTGATAAATCGCATCGGCAGTGCCTTCATACCAACGTTTTCCATCACGCATCTGTGCAGGAATAATGTCGATAAAACGGTCTGTGATCCCGGAAAGATTCCAGCCCTTTTTCATATGAATGTATAACGATTGCGATTTAAACTGCGTCAGAACATAAATCCGCATTAAATCGGCATTCACGAAATTATTGAGTGCAAAGTCGATTAAACGGTAGCTTCCACCAAAAGGAACTGCCGGCTTGGTACGGGTTTCAGTCAACGGCTTCAAACGTGACCCTTCTCCTCCCGCCAAAATCATGCCTAATACTCCAGCCATGTGTTGTTCTCCATTCTTTTATAATATTTGCCGAACCACGAAATTTTTGCTTTGGGGGTCCTGGCTCGGCGCTCCATGCTAACCGACAGCAACATCAGTACGACAGCCAGCACAAATGTGCTGAATAAACAATGCAATCGGTTGGCTATACGTTATCGAATCCTTGGCCGAATACCAATCAATTTCTTAAAATCTCAGTGGTGAAACAAGACGAGATGGAAAAGACTTATTCCAACTCACACTCTTTTGATGGTTCAATGACATAAACCTCATATTCAGCCATCACGGCACATTAACTGCCTGAATGTCAGCTCACCTCCTAAATAATAAAAATGATGATTTAGCGAAGAAAATCGCTCAATACATAGAAAAGAATACGTAGCGGATAAATATCGGACTGAGAAAGAGCGTTGGGTTCTGGGGCGCAAAGTTTGCGAGAAGGTAACGCCAGAACTCGC
>NZ_WPDC01000065.1:0-18777 GCF_035615595.1 Vibrio sp. R-1
TTCTTTAGACACGATCGTGTTCCTTCCTAGTTATGATTCGCTTTGGGTAAGCAGTACCCAAGGCGCGCCAGAAATTGCTATTTTATGCGCCAACTCACGTCAGCGCAATAGATTCGTTATTAACCAAACAACGGTTAACCACGCTCTGCGATAATTGCGTCAGCAATATTTTTCGGCACATCAGCGTACTCAGCAAACTCCATAGAGTAAGAAGCACGGCCTTGTGTGGCAGAACGCAGGTCAGTTGCATAACCAAACATCTCAGACAGTGGGACTTTAGCGTGGATGATTTTCAGTCCCGCAGGGCCTTCATCCATACCTTCGATGATGCCACGACGACGGTTTAAGTCACCCACAACATCACCCATCCAGTCTTCTGGAGTGGTTATTTCAACTTTCATTAACGGCTCAAGAAGAACAGGTTGAGCTTCAAGCGCACCTTTCTTGAATGCCATAGAACCAGCGATTTTAAACGCCATTTCGCTGGAGTCGACATCGTGGAATGAACCATCAAACAGGGTAGCTTTGACATCCAGCACTGGATAGCCCGCTAACACACCGTTGTTCATTTGCTCCTCGATACCTTTCGCAACTGGGTTGATAAATTCTTTTGGAATCACACCACCCGCGATTGCGTCAACGAAGACAAAACCTTGACCAGGCTCAGCAGGTTCAATTTTCAGCCATACGTGACCGTATTGACCACGACCACCTGACTGACGAACGAACTTACCTTCCACTTCCGATTTACCACGAATGGTTTCACGGTAAGCCACCTGAGGTTTACCTACGTTACAATCGACACCAAACTCACGTTTCATGCGATCGACGATAATATCTAGGTGAAGCTCACCCATACCAGAAATCAGCGTTTGACCCGTCTCAGCGTCAGTCTCAACGCGGAATGATGGGTCTTCTGCTGCGAGTTTACCTAAAGCAATACCCATTTTTTCCTGATCAGCTTTAGAGCGAGGCTCTACTGCGATCTGAATTACTGGTTCAGGGAACTCCATACGCTCCAGAATCACAACATGATTCGGATCACACAAAGTATCGCCCGTAGTCACATCTTTCAGGCCGATAGCCGCAGCGATGTCACCCGCACGAATCTCTTTGATTTCATCACGCTTGTTAGCATGCATCTGTACGATACGACCAAAGCGCTCTTTCTTTTGCTTCACTGAGTTATAAACCGCATCACCCGAGTTAACCACTCCAGAGTAGACGCGAATAAAGGTCAGCGAGCCAACAAAAGGATCGGTAGCAATCTTAAACGCGAGTGAAGAAAACGGTTCGTTATCGTCAGCATGACGCTCAACACTGTTTTCTCGATCATCAATACCTTTGATCGCAGGAACATCGGTTGGTGATGGTAGAAACTCAATCACCGCATCCAGAACTGCTTGCACGCCTTTGTTCTTAAACGCACTACCACAAGCTGCGAGAACAATTTCGTTGTTGATGGTGCGCTGACGCAGAGCTTGTTTGATCTCTACTTCGCTAAGTTCACCATCTTCAAGGTATTTTTCCATCAACTCTTCACTGGCTTCGGCTGCGGCTTCCACAAGGTGGTTACGCCACTCTTGGGCAAGCTCAAGCATATCCGCAGGAATTTCTTCATAAGTGAAGCTCATGCCTTGATCGGCTTCATTCCAGTTGATGGCTTTCATCTTGATAAGGTCGATGACACCTTTGAACTCTTCTTCTGCACCAATGTTGAGTTGGATAGGAACAGGGTTCGCACCAAGACGATGTTTAATTTGGCCTACTACGCGTAAGAAATCTGCACCGGCACGGTCCATTTTGTTGACGAATACCATGCGTGGAACGCCGTATTTGTCAGCTTGACGCCAAACGGTTTCAGACTGAGGTTCAACACCTGATGTGCCACAGAATACGACCACTGCACCATCAAGCACACGAAGTGAACGCTCTACTTCGATCGTAAAGTCAACGTGTCCAGGGGTATCAATGATGTTGATGCGATGTTCTTGGAATTGCGCTTCCATACCACGCCAGAAGGTGGTGGTGGCCGCAGAGGTAATGGTAATACCACGCTCTTGCTCTTGGACCATCCAGTCCATAGTCGCAGCACCGTCGTGAACTTCGCCAATTTTGTGAGAGAGGCCAGTGTAGAACAGAATACGCTCAGTAGTGGTTGTTTTTCCTGCATCTACGTGAGCACAGATACCGATGTTACGGTAGCGCTCAATAGGAGTTTTACGAGCCACGATTGTATCCTCTTACTAAGGTCAACCTTAGAAAATAGAAATGTGCTGCGAGAGAACCTCGCAGCACAGAAGGTATTACCAGCGGTAATGAGCGAACGCTTTGTTCGCTTCTGCCATACGGTGAACGTCTTCACGTTTCTTAACAGCAGAACCTTTGTTTTCAGCCGCATCCAGCATTTCAGCAGCTAGACGAGCAGCCATAGATTTTTCACCACGCTTACGCGCAGCTTCAACCAACCAACGCATTGCCAGAGCATTACGACGTACTGGACGTACTTCAACTGGCACTTGGTAAGTTGAACCACCAACACGGCGAGATTTAACTTCTACCGCTGGGCGAACGTTTTCAAGAGCTTCTTCAAATACAGCTAAGTGATCTTTACCAGATTTCTCAGCCATGGTGTCTAGTGCAGTGTAAACGATTTTCTCTGCAGTAGATTTTTTACCGTCAACCATAAGGATGTTAACGAATTTTGCCAGCAGTTCAGATTTGAACTTTGGATCTGGAAGGATCTTACGCTGACCAATGACGCGACGACGTGGCATGGAATATTCTCCGTTGTCTTCTTCAGGTTATCCAAAACTTTTCAGTTTTTTCAAAATTAAAATTTAATTTTAGTGTTTGGCCTTACTTAACGCTTCTCTCATAAGAAGAAGGGCATTAAGACTTAGGACGCTTCACACCGTACTTAGAACGAGCTTGTTTACGGTCATTCACGCCTGCACAGTCAAGTGCACCACGAACTGTGTGGTAGCGAACACCTGGGAGGTCTTTAACACGACCACCACGGATCAGAACAACACTGTGCTCTTGTAGGTTGTGACCTTCACCACCGATGTATGAAGTAACTTCAAAACCGTTAGTTAGGCGTACACGACATACTTTACGAAGTGCTGAGTTAGGTTTTTTAGGTGTAGTAGTGTAAACACGAGTACATACACCACGTTTTTGTGGGCACGCAGCTAGTGCTGGCACGTTGCTTTTAACAACTTGCTTAGCACGTGGCTTACGAACCAACTGGTTAATAGTTGCCATTAACTAGCTCCTGATTTACTTAAAGTAAGCTTGTGAAAAATCTATCCCTTCCATGCAAACAGTTTGCACAAATAGGGACGCAAAATTCTATGCAGCAGTGGGATGTGTGTCAAGAAATATACAGATCTTTTTTACTGATCCTGTGTGAGCGTTGTTCTGCTCAGGATAATTAGGAAAAGACAACCTACCAGGTTATTGATTTATCATGAGTTACTGTCAAATCAACAAAGTCACTCATGGTGACAACCGAAATACGCGGATCGCACTTTTCTAGCCAACCACGCGCATGCAGATCCTCATAAAGCACCAACCATAGGTTCTGATCGTTAATACTCGCTTGATATGGTGAATGTACTGCCGCCGCGTAGACAGCATTCTCCGTCAATAGAACAACATCACCATCGAGTAAATAAGCGCTAAGCAAAGGGAGTTTTTCTAAGTGCTTAACAATATGTAGCATAGGGGCTCCTTAGAAAGTCAGTAACTGATCGTAGTGGTGCAGTAACTGCGCCAGAGCTTGGGCATCAACCACTTCCACCTCAATCAGTAAATCTTGTTCACTCAACCCCCAGCTAACCAAACTCTGTTGGCAGACATAACGCGCTTCAATGTCGTAGAGATCCAAAAGCTTGAATGCCGAAATATAGTCACGACTTAAAATCGATTCGGGGTGCTGATGATTGACCAACTGCAACACACCTTCGCCAACAAAAAATAGGGCTTGTTCTTCACTGTAGGCCGACGTCGCAAGAATGGCATCTAAGCCTTCTCGCCCTGACGCACTACCATGAGGCGGCGTATGAAATACCCATGCGACTTTATTCAAAACTGCACCACCCTATCTTGCTCCAGTAATGCTTGTGCCAAACTGCCCAGTCCCGCTTGAGTGAAATGAGCCGCGAGGTTATCGCTCGCTAAGCCGTGTTGCGACGCTTCTTGCTCACTCACAACACCACGGCGCAGCGCTGCTGCAACACAAGTTTCAAGTTGTACTTGATGGGATTGAGCAAGAGATTGCCAACCTTGTAGCAGGTTAAACTCATCATTGGCTGGTACATGCGTTGCCGAGCCATTAAGCACACCGTCTTGATAAAAGAACACGCTTTTTAAAATATGTCCTTTCTCAATCAGCGCTTTAGCAAACAGATAGGCGTTGCGGGCCGATTGCGTACCGTATTGTGGCCCGTTCACGACTAAGGTGTAAGTGAGTGGTTTCACTTCTCATCATCCTCAGTTTTACGCTGACGAATATAGAGATACACCGTATGTTTAGAGATATTCAGCCGATCGGCGACTCGGTTGATCGCATCTTTAATGTCGAAAATCCCCTTATCGAACAACGCCATCACGATTTGACGATTTTTGGTATTGTTCGAGACTGACTTATCACCGTTGATTTCTTCAATGGTACGTTCAACTGTTTGATCCACCAGCTCTTCCACATCACTGGCAAAGTTAACCGAAGAGGCCGCCTCTTGCGCTTCTTGAGTTGGCATAAACGATTTCAGTACTTGTGAGAAAGGCGCATCGAGGTTGACGTTGATACAGAGTAGACCAATCACTCGATTCTCACCGTTACGGATCGCTACTGTGATCGATTTCATCAATACGCCACCTTTGGCGCGCGTGAAATAAGAACGGGAGAAGTTACGCTCAGATCCTTCTATATCACGCAACATTTTCAAGGCCATATCGGTAATTGGCGATCCCACTTGACGACCTGTGTTTTCACCATTGGCAATCTTGATCGCCGATGTATTGAGATCTTCAAGCGAGTGCAGAACGATTTCACAAAATGGGCCAATCAGGCTCGCGATGCCATCAACTACCGCCTCGTAAGAGCGCAGAATCACTTTATCGTGCTCCGTAAACGGCTTTACGTGCACAGACTCCATCTCAAGCAGTAAATCGACATTCATGGTTTCTGTCATTGTCACTGTGCTTAAACCTTAGAATGAAAAATCAACAAATTGCTGTAAGTTTATCAGAAAATTTTAAACCACGATTCTGCAATATCACCAACAAGTGATTTAGGACAAGTTCTTATTAGAATCCGCGCATACAAAAAGGCCTGCACAACGTCAGGCCTTCTTCTATTCCTCTGCTCGTTTCAACATCGAGCCCGGGATTATTGATTACTGAGCAGCGTCTTTGCCGTTTTCAATTTTCAACAATTCCACTTCAAACACTAAGGTTGAGTTGGCAGGAATGGTTGGCGTATCTTGCTCGCCGTAAGCCAGTTCAGGCGGAATAACCAGTTTAAACTTAGAACCGACTGACATCAGTTGTACACCCTCGGTCCAGCCAGGGATAACACGGTTTAGAGGGAAAGTCGCAGGCTCGCCACGCTCATAAGAGCTGTCGAATTGCGAACCGTCAATCAAGGTACCTTTGTAGTGAACTTGCACAGTATCGGTATCTTTTGGCTTATCACCTTCTGCTGGTGTCATCACTTGATACAGCAGACCCGATTGTGTTTTCACAACACCGGACTCTTTCTCGAATTGGGCGCGGAACTCATCACCTTTCTTCTTGTTCTCTGCTGCTTTTTCAGCGGCTTTGGCTTGCATGGTTTCAGCCACACGCTTATCTAACGCTTCAAGCGCAGCACGTGTCTCTTCTTCGCTCATTTCTGGGTTGCCAGCAAACACATGTTCAATACCTTTCAGTACCAGATCTTTGTTCAGATCGATGCCAATTTCACTTGGCTTCTCAATACTGGTTTTAAGATAGTTTGCAAACGATACGCCAATTGCGTACGCCGCTTTATCATCTTCAGACTTGAACTCAACCGTTTTCGCTGCTGCGGTTTGTGCGGCAGACGTGGTTTCGGTTTTTGGTGCTTCTTCTTTCTGACAACCAACCGCGAGCATTACCGTCGCAGCCAGCAGTGACACTTTAAAAAGTGATTTCATCGGGTTCTCCAATTATGAGGTAATCCTTTTGGCGTTGTGCACAAAAACCAGCAACCAACTGGTGCACAACAAAGAGTTGTACCAATATAGCGATATGTTTCATGATTGTCTTTACACAACAAACGGATAATTCGACTTGATGCGAAGAATTTATCACTCACTCTGCGCTTTGCTTGTCATCTTAATGTTAAGTGGCTGTTTTTTTACCCACCAAGCAGAGCAGCAATGGGACTTAGCCCCTGAAGGTTCAACCGCCTTTGGCTTAAGTCGTGACGGCCGATTTGCTCTTATCTATTCCAAGCAGCAGCAGTTAGTACTATGGGATCTGTTGCAAGATAAGAAACTTGCCGATCTTGGCGCGCAAGATCCACAAGCTAACCCTGTTTCCGTGATCCGTATCGCGGATAGCGAACGTTTCGCAGTCACCGCAAGCCAGAATAACTTTGCAGTTTGGGATCTCGCTTGGACCCAAGGCAAAGGACTTTGGTCGATTACCGATGGGCTGATCCGCGATGTTGATCTCTCCAGTGATGGTGAACAGGTACTGCTAGGATTGACCAATGGCAAAGCGATTTACGTTGACTTAGTCAGTGGGCGGCGCATGGAGTTCCTTGCTCACCGTGAAAAAGTCAATTCTGTCGCGCTCTCTGCCAATGGACGCTATGCGCTCACCGGAGGCAATGACTATCACGCTTATTTATGGGATACCAAGACTGGGCAAATCGTTCGCCAATTTGAACATGAGCAGCGAGTCAATCGGGTCACTTTACAACGAGAAGGTAAACTGGCGTTTACTTCAGATGGTGGCAATCAAGCGCTCATTTGGGATCTCACCGCAGACAGCAAGCCCATCCAGTTACAGAGTTTTCGACGCCAACTGATTTTTTCCACCGCTCGCTTTTCTGATGATGGAAGAAAGCTGATCACGGGAACTCCCTCTGGATTAGTCGAAGTATGGAATACGCAAGATGGTAAGAAAATCGCCAGCTTCGAATCTGAAAACAAAAAAGATCACGGTCCTACTCAAGCTGTCGTGTATGATGCGGCTTTTGACGCCCAACAGCGCGCCGTAGCGGGCAGCTCTGCGGGTATCGCTCAAGCTTGGCGAATGGAGAACTGAAAATGCAAGAGATGTCGCTAACCCAACTTCAAGAGCGCATTGAAGATTTAGAGTGCAAATTAGCTTTTCAAGAGCAAACCATCGAAACTCTTAATGATGCCTTAACCCAGCAGCAACTGCTGCTCAGCAAGATGCAAGATCAGATGAAATACGTGGTCGGTAAAGTCAAAAATATGGACACTTCCACTCTAGCGGATCCTGCGCACGAAACGCCGCCTCCACACTACTGATGGAATCATTTTCCACTGGCAGCCTACGTAATTCGCGATCTTAACGAGCGAAAACGTAGGCTATCACCGCACCAGCCACCACCAAACAACCGCCGATGCGCCGCAACTGATTATCCGGTTGTAAGCTCAATTGTGCCACCATCTGACGCCATCCTCTCGGCGCGAATAAGGGTCCTAGCCCTTCAACGATCAACACTAAACCTAGTGCCACCCAAAGTGTCTGCGACATATTGACTCCAAATAACAAAGGCCCCTTACGGAGCCTTGAATGAATAACGTTAACTCATGCTTACTTGGCGGCTGCGCCTTTCGCATTATTCATGTATTGGAAGAACTCGCTGTTTGGATCCAATACCAGAATATCATTTTTGCTGTTAAACGATTTCTCGTAGGCGCGCAGTGAACGCAGGAAGCTGAAGAACTCAGGATCTTTCTTATAAGCATCCGAGTAAATCTTCGCGGCTTCTGCATCTGCAGTACCACGAGTCACACGCGCCGTCTTATCTGCTTCAGCAAGAATGGTTGCTACTTCAAGCTCGGCTTGCGCACGGATCACTTCCGCTTTTTCACGACCTTGTGAACGGTGCTTACGAGCTACCGATTCACGTTCCGCACGCATACGGCGATAGATAGATTCGCTGATCTCATCCGGTAGGTTGATCTTCTTCATACGGAAGTCGACCACATATACCCCTAAGTCTTTCATCGCACTTTCACGAGTATCGTTCAGTACTTCAGACATGATTTGATCACGCTGACCATCAATCTCCATCGCTTCTTTTGCCGCTTCCGTCGTCAATTCAGAAGAATCTGCATTTTCAGGTAATACGGCAACATTGCGAGGGCCAGAAACGATCTGCTTGATTTCACGCGCACCGATTTCAGAACGCAAGACGTCAGTCACTTTACGCTCCAATAGGGCTTCTGCGGTCAACGCATTACCACCACCGGTTGCCAAGTAGTATTGGCCAAAATCTTCGATACGCCACTTAACGTAAGTATCGATGATCACGTCTTTTTTCTCGGACGTCACGAAACGGTCTGAACGGCCATCCATGGTTTGAATACGTGCATCTAAGGTTTTTACACGATCAAACAGTGGCATTTTAAAATGCAGACCCGGCTCATAAATTCTCGCCAGATCGTTATTGTCTTTCAACACTCGACCAAAACGGATCACGATTCCGCGCTCGCCCTCTGGGATCACGAACATCGACATCAATAAAGCAGCGATGATCAGAACGATACTAGGGATTAATAACTTACGCATTCTTAGTATCTCCCTTGACGTGTGGTGCTACGCGACTGAGTGTCGGTATTCGTTTCTGTCGTTTGTGATTCAAGCTCAATTTGATCGTAGGCTGATGAAGACTTATTTGGACGCGGCTGCGCCGTTTTATTGTCTTGACCCGCTAACTTATCAATCGGCAGATAGAGCAGATTACCGCTCGATTCAGAATCAATCAGTACTTTTGAAGTATTGCTATACACCTGCTCCATCGCATCCAAATAGAGACGGTCACGGGTTACTTTCGGTGCAGCTTGATATTCAGGCAACAGCTTTTCAAACTGAGCAACCTGACCGAGCGCTTCATTGATGGTGCGCTCGTTGTAACCTTGCGCTTCTTTCTTCAGACGCTCAGCACGGCCTGTGGCTTTAGGCAAAATTTCGTTCTTGTAAGCTTCCGCTTCGCGAATGAAACGCTCTTCATCCTCACGGGCTGCAATCGCATCGTCAAAGGCATCTTTTACTTGCTCAGGTGGACGAGCCGACTGGAAGTTCACATCAACAATCATCAAGCCCATATCATAGCTATCGATGACTTGGTTGAGTGTCTGCTGCGTGCTTTGGCGAATTTGCTGACGACCACTGGTTAGGATGCTATCCATCAGTGAGTCACCGACTACGGCACGAAGCGCAGAGTCCGTTGCTTGACGCAAGCTGTCATCCGCGTTGGTCACGCGATACAAGTATTTGTATGGATCGGCAATACGATATTGCACATCCATCGATACCGTTACCACGTTTTCATCTTTGGTCAGCATCAAGCCAGAGGCGCGCAGAGAGCGAATCGCTTGCACGTTGACTGGTGTCACTTCATCAATAAAGCGTGGACGCCAGTTCAGACCCGGATCAACAATGCGGTCGTATTTGCCAAGGCGTAGCACAACGCCGCGCTCAGCTTCACCGATGGTATAAAAACCAGTAAAGAACCAAACCGCAACAGCGATAGCTGCAATGACACCAAAGCCAATCGCACCGCCACCGGAAAACGAAGGGCCTTTACCACCTTTGCCACCAAACTTGCCCCCCAGCTTTTGACTCAGTTTATTAAACACTTCGTCTAAATCTGGCGGTCCTTGATCTCGGCCACCTTTGTTACCGCGATTGTTGTTCCCCCATGGGTCATTATCGCGGCCATTGTTGCCGTTATTATTACCAGGCTCATTCCACGCCATTAGAAAACTCCATCATTTGATATGACGTTATACTCTAGCAGTCCTTTAAGTAACTATAAAGTCACATAAATCTGCTTGCTCTCGTTTTTCTAGTCTAGCCCAATCGACCTGTTGCATCCGCACAGTGATCAGTAAATTGCCTTCCGGATCATACTCTTCCTGTTGAATACAGTTCATTTGGAAAAATGTGCTACGGATACGTCCTTGATGTCGCGGCGGAATACGTAAGTGATGCTCCACCACTTGGCTAGCCAAACGCTCACTCAATGCCTCAAAGAGTAGCTCAATACCCGCGCCCTGCATGGCAGAGATCCACACTACTCTCGGAACGCCTTCATCATCCCGTTCTATACGTGGAGATTGCTCTTCGAGATTATCGATCTTATTCATCACCAACAAAGTGGGGACTTCATGAGCATCAATCTCTTGTAAAACAGTCTCTACCGCTTGGATATTCTCACGAAAGCGTTCGTCACTGGCATCAACAACATGTAACAAAATGTCAGCTTCTTGTGTCTCTTGTAACGTCGCTTTAAAAGCCGCAACAAGATCATGCGGAAGATGGCGAATAAAACCTACTGTGTCGGCTAAAACGGCCGGGCCGACATCAGCTAGATCGATTTTACGCAAGGTAGGATCAAGCGTTGCGAACAGCTGATCCGCCGCATACACACCGGCTTCAGTGATTCGGTTAAACAGGGTTGATTTCCCTGCGTTGGTATAACCCACCAACGAGATGGTTGGAATTTCTGCACGGCTACGAGCACGGCGCCCTTGCTCACGCTGTTTGGCCACTTTTTCTAAGCGGCGCAAAATCGCTTTAATTCGTTCACGCAGTAAACGTCGGTCAGTTTCAAGCTGGGTTTCACCCGGCCCACGTAAACCAATCCCGCCTTTTTGTCTTTCCAAATGCGTCCAACCACGAATTAAGCGTGTCGAAATATGGCGCAGCTGAGCCAACTCGACTTGTAGCTTACCTTCATGGGTACGAGCACGTTGAGCAAAAATATCAAGGATAAGGCCTGTGCGATCAATCACACGACACTGGCATAGTCTTTCGAGGTTACGTTCTTGGGCAGGAGAAAGAGCATGGTTAAAAATCACCACGTTAGCACCATGCATTTGCACTGCTTCAGCGATTTCTTGGGCTTTGCCCTCACCAACAAAATATTTAGGGTGAGGGGTCTGACGACTGCCTGTTACCACATGCAGTGTTGTCACCCCTGCGGAAGAAATGAGCATTTTACATTCGCTCAGATCTTCCCACTCACCCCGTTGCGTGAAGTTGACATGAACAAGTACGGCTCGCTCACCGGCTTCATAACGGTCAAACAAGCGATCAACTCCTTAAATAATTATGCAAAGAATTACTCTTCAGACTTCTCTGCTGGACGATCCGATGCTGGGCGGTCGCCGCTGTGGTGGCTAACTGGACGAGCAGGAACCACAGTAGAAATCGCATGCTTGTAAACCATTTGGTTTACTGTGTTCTTCAGCAAGATCACAAATTGATCAAATGATTCGATCTGACCTTGCAGTTTAATGCCGTTCACAAGGTAGATAGAAACAGGGATACGTTCACGACGTAGTGCATTCAGAAATGGGTCTTGTAGAGATTGCCCCTTAGCCATTTTGTTTTTCCTTATTTTGTCTTTTCTAGTAATTATTTAGCTAGCGGTGCAGCAGAATTATATGCAGCCTTGCATCTGAGCTAAACGAATCAAAATCCCCGTTGCTACTGATGCTCAACAGAGTACCAATAGCGGATCCTTTCCGGGGTACATCACGCAAAAGCGATCACATTATACACAGCTTATTTCGTTGGAAGCTATCGCATTCGAGAGCGTTTCAACGGCTTGATCAACGTTTTCGCTATCTAACCAAGTTAAATCATCCCAGCTGCGTAACCAGGTGATCTGTCGCTTGGCCAATTGACGGGTGGCACAGATGCCGCGATAAATCGCTTCATCTAAGGTTCCATGACCGTCTAAGTAATCCCACATCTGTCGGTAACCGACGCAGCGAATCGAAGGAAGATCCGGATGAAGATCGTCTCTGGCATATAATGCTTTGACCTCTTCTTCAAACCCTGATTCGACCATCTTCTCAAAGCGAAGTTCAATCCGACGATGGAGTTCTGTCCTTTCCTTGGGAGCAATTGCAAACTGCAGCACCCGATAAGGAATTGCTTCCCCTTTGGTTTGCGTCAGTTCAGTAAGAGTTTTACCTGAAATTCGATAAACTTCCAATGCCCGCGACAATCTTTGTGGATCATTGGGATGAATTCGCTGTGCTGAGACGGGATCAATCTGTTGTAACTGATCGTGTAACGCCTGCCAGCCAAGCTTTTCAGCTTCCAGTTCGATCTGCTGGCGAATCACGGGATCCGCGGCAGGTAGTGGTGATAACCCTTCGAGTAAGGCTTTAAAGTAGAGCATTGTACCTCCCACCAACAGTGGGATTTTGCCCTGAGCGACGATATCCGCCATCTCTTTTAATGCATCACGACGAAAATCGGCAGCCGAATACGCTTCACTCGGATCGAGAATATCGATCAAACGGTGCGGTGCGAGTGCTAGCTCTTGAGCATCCGGTTTTGCGGTGCCTATGTCCATCCCTCGATAAATCAGTGCCGAGTCGACGCTGATGATCTCCACCGGATATTTCTGACGTAAGCGAATGGCTAGATCCGTTTTGCCAGAGGCCGTTGGGCCCATTAAGAAGAGGGCGAGAGGTAACTTTTGAGTCATGAGTGTAATGCTGTAATTGAGGCGGAAAAATCCACCAAAGTAATAAAATGCGGGTCTTGCAAAGGCAAGTTGCCTTGCCAGAGCTGCTCCAGCTCTGCGATCAAGCCGATCGCCTCGGCTAAAGTGTAGTCTCTTTTTTCTACAACGATGCGTTGAGTTAACCAATCCGCCAACGCTTGATGGCTCAAGGCTTGGCTTTCCGAACAACTCGCCGCGTAAGATAACAGATCCGGCAGCAATTGCTGTAAATTTTGCTGACGCAGCGGCTGCGGAACCGCCATCACCATAATGCTGTGATTGGTGCGCGATTTCAGCTCAATACCCAGTTGCAACAGGGCCGATGAATGACGCTGCGCCACTTGCCATTCAGATTCATTCAGTTTTAGCGCGAGTGGCACCAGCAGTGGCTGCGCTTTCAGCGCACCATGCTGAGCATTGAGTAATCCACGCAGTTTGAGTTGCTGAGCTTGGTATAGCGAGATAAGCACACAGCCTTGTGGGCTACTCATCAACAGGTACTGTCCCGCGACCACTTGGATCGCTTTACCCAGTTTTTCGATAGCAATATTAGCCTTGACGGCTTCAATTGATGAGACGATGGTACTGGCAGTACTCGGTTCTTCATCCGATAAATCGGGAGTTTGCATCAAGGTTTGATAAACCGCGGCCTCTTTTTTGCTGACGGATGCCGAACCATATCTTTCTTTGCCAGTACTTGCAGTCTTGGGTGAAGCGACCCAAGGATTACTGACCGCTCGCTCTCTAACCTGCTGATTATCGCTCTCATCCCTATCGTTATCACGTGGAGCTTTGCGCGGATAATCTGGCGTATTTTGCACCGCTTGCCACACTCTTTCTTGTTGCGTGGTCTCGATCATCGGCACAACCGGAGGATTCACCTCTTCCGTGCAGTGAGGTAAATGAAACGCCCCTTCATTAATGGTCGGAGCCATCACCTGCGCACTTTGTACTAGCGCACTGCTTAAGGCTTGATAGATGAAATCATGAACGAGGCGAGCTTGATGGAAGCGCACTTCATGCTTGGCTGGATGGACGTTGACATCCACTTGATGAGGATCGAGTTCAATAAACAGCACATAGGTAGCAAATTGATCGGCACGTAAGCTGGTTTCGTAGCTTTGGCGAATCGCATGATTGATCAACTTATCACGCATCATCCGGCCGTTTACGTAACAGTATTGCAGATCGCTCTGCTGGCGCGCTCCTTCGGGTGTGGTGATCCAGCCATGCAGTTTAAGCCCTTGGTGCTCTAACTCAATGCGTAACATATGTTGCACAAACGGGTTGCCACACACCGCAGCTAAACGTTTTTCCTGCTGCGGTAAAGTCGTTGCAGCGCGATACTGACGCACGATTTTTCCGTTATGGCGCAGAGTAAAGCTGACATCAAAACGGCTCAGAGCAATTCGTTTGAGCAGCTCATCAATATGGGTAAATTCGGTTTTTTCGGTGCGCAGAAATTTACGCCGTGCCGGGGTATTGAAAAAGAGATCCAGCACTTCCACAGTCGTACCCACGGGGTGAGCCGCGGGCTGTAACTTGACCGCCATATCGCGGCCTTCACTGTAGGCAGACCACGCTTCTTCTTGAGCTACCGTGCGCGAAGTAAGGGTTAAGCGTGAGACTGAGCTAATACTGGCTAAGGCCTCGCCACGAAAACCAAGGCTCATGATCGCTTCCAGATCATCGAGGGTGTGAATTTTAGAGGTCGCGTGACGACTCAGCGCAAGCCCTAGTTCGTCCTTATCAATACCCGAACCATTATCACGAATACGAATGAGCTTAGCGCCCCCCTTCTCGATATCAATATCAATTCGAGTGGCTCCGGCATCTAAACTGTTTTCCACCAACTCCTTGACTACTGAAGCCGGTCTTTCTACAACTTCACCCGCTGCAATTTGGTTGGCTAAACGGGCGGGTAGGATTCGAATCGTCATGAGCGCTTATTTATTCGGGATAATCAGTTGCTGCCCAACCAACAATTGGTCAGAGCGTAGCTGGTTGGCTTGGCGAATGCTATCAACGCTAACATTGTATTGATCAGCGATTTTGCTCAGGAATTCACCGCGCTGCACCTTGTGCTTACGCAGCGGCTTATCTTTTAAACTCACCGTGATTTTCAGCTTCTGCCCGAGCACTAGAGTATCCGATTTCAGATTGTTCTCTTTTTTGATCGAGGCCACTGAAACCTTATAGGTGGTGGCAAGTTTACCGAGAAAATCGCCCGTTTTTACCACGTGGGTAATAGTTTCCGTTTCTACAGGATTTGCCATCACAGGAACAGGTACTGGGTTTGGTGCTGAAGAAGCTGGAATAGTCAGCAGTTGCCCAACCGAAATCGTCGAAGACTTGAGGTTGTTGGCTTTTTTCAAAGCATCGACACTGACCCCATACTGGTTAGCAATCAGACCAATTGATTCACCACGCTGCACTTTGTGTTTCTGCGCTTTACCTCGGTTGGCAAACAGTGTGCCCTCTGGCGGATTATCTTCAAAGTACTGCACAATCGCCGTGGCTAAAGCGCGAGCTAACTTATCTTGATGACTGCGCTGAATCAGCAATTTTTCTTCTGATGGGTTAGAGATAAAGCCCGTTTCCACCAGTACCGATGGGATGTCTGGTGACTTCAATACCGCCAAACTTGCATTAACGGGTTCGGTTTTATGCAGATGCGCTACCTTGCCCATTTCACGCAAAATATTCGTCGCGACCTTATAGCCCTCTTTTTGCGAATGGCTAAACTGCAGATCCAGTAGGGTCTGACTAACGTTACGATCGTTATTGGTTTTCGAAAGTACTTCGCCAGCACCGCCCAGCAATTCAGATTGTTGCTCGTGATTTTCCACCCAACGGGCAATTTCGGTATTGGCACGGCGGGTATTCAGCACAAACACCGATCCCCCGCGCGGCTGTGGAGTATGAAACGCATCCGCATGCACCGAAACCAAAAGGTGCGCCTTGCTACGGCGCGCGATTTCCGTACGTTTATTCAGATTTACAAAATAGTCACCACGGCGAGTCAGTACCGCTTTCATTCCCGGCACTGCATTGAGTTGATCCGCCAACTTTTTAGACACGCTCAAGGTGATGTCTTTTTCATATTTGCGTGTAGGACCAATGGAACCGGGATCTTCACCGCCATGTCCCGCGTCAATCGCCACCACAATATCGTCATTCCCTAAGAGTTGAGAGGCATCTTTACTGACTTGCGCGGGTGAACTCGGTGTGCTGGCGGAAGAGCTCTCACTCACTTTGCCATGTGGCATATCAATCACTAAACGATGGCCATATTGACCACCGGGTGTAGGAGCTAATTTAAATAAGGTTGGCGTTGTTTTTTGTTTGAGCTCAAACACCAAACGAAATGTACTTTTTTCAGGGGGAGATGAAGCGCGAACTTTCGATAAAATGCCACTTTCAGTGACATTAACCGGTAACTTAGCGCGAGAGGTGCTCTGTTTGAGGTCAACCACCAAGCGCTCAGGAGAGCTGAGGGTAAAGTAGCTGTAATCCACCTCGGATTTGACATCCAATACCACTCGTGTCTCATCAGGAGAAGGCCACACGCGCACGCCTTCCAAAACGTTCGCCCAAGTTTGAGGAGCGATCGCGAGTAAAACGAATCCAAAGAGTAAGAATACAAAACGGCTAACGTTCAACATAACTCCAACTGACTCAAAAGGTCGCATCCATAGTGGTTATTGGCTGTCAGCGTAGCAACTCGCTGCTCGCCGTGGTAACGCAAATCGATATCAAGATCCGCATTTGGCAATAGTCCATGCCCTTTTTCTGGCCACTCGACTAAACAAATGGCATCTGCACTAAAGTAATCACGAATCCCCATAAATTCGAGTTCTTCAGGATCCGCTAAACGATAAAGATCAAAATGATAGACCTGCCACATACCGAGTTGATATGGCTCAACCAGTGTGTAGGTTGGGCTTTTGACGTTACCTTGATGGCCCAAGGCACGAATAAAACCTCGGCTGAAAGTCGTTTTTCCCGCGCCAAGATCGCCATGCAGATAAAGCGTTGTCTGTTGTGAGCATATCAGCGCTAGCGCACGACCTAATTCAATCGTAGCTTGCTCATCTTTTAGGGGAAAAATCTTGCTGTTCATTACGCTTTTCTCGACAGGGTCTTTGTTGACTATAAAGAAATCAAAAGAACTGGAATAGTAAACTGGGTTGGAATTGAGAGACAAGATCTGTTCTGTTAACAAAGCGAAAAATATCGTAGATCCTGCAAGCTCTCACAAGGATTAACGCTAGAAGAGGGCAAAAAGATCCGTTAAGATCCTCGCCCCTTATCCTGAGTACCCGACATGGACTACCAACAACTGGCAAATCAGATCAAACAATGGGCGATCGAACTCGGCTTTGAAAAAGTCGGGATTTGCGACGTCGATTTGAGTGAACATGAACCAGCATTGCAGGCTTGGCTAGACGCAGGTTACCACGGTGAAATGGATTGGATGGCGAGGCACGGCATGATGCGCGCGCGCCCTGCAGAACTCTTACCCGGAACGCTTAGGGTGATCAGTGCTCGCATCAACTATCTCCCACCACAAGCGCAGTTTGCTTCCAACTTAAGCGATCCCAACCAAGCTTATATCAGCCGTTACGCTTTAGGACGTGATTACCATAAGCTTGTTCGAAACCAGCTCAAAAAACTGGGGGAAAAAATCGAACAAGAAGTGGGAAAACTGGGTTACCGTCCTTTTGTCGACTCCGCCCCGATTCTTGAACGCCCTCTGGCACAAAAAGCGGGATTAGGTTGGACAGGAAAACATTCGCTGATTTTAGATAAAGAGAACGGGTCTTGGTTCTTCTTGGGGGAATTACTGGTTGATATTCCCTTACCCGTTGATGAACCGAGCGAAAATCAATGCGGCAAGTGTACAGCGTGTATAACAAGCTGCCCAACCAATGCCATCGTTGCCGAAGGCGTGGTGGATGCACGACGCTGTGTTTCTTACCTCACCATTGAGTATTCAGGGGTTATCCCCTTGGAGTTTCGACGCGCAATGGGCAACCGAATTTACGGTTGTGATGACTGCCAACTCGTCTGTCCTTGGAATCGCTTGGCCCCTTTAACTCAGCAAAGTGACTTTCATCGCCGACAAAGTCTCAACAATGCGGATTTAGTAGTGTTATTTGAATGGGATGAGGCGACTTTCCTGAAAAATATGGAAGGCTCAGCCATTCGGCGAATTGGTCACCAACAGTGGCGGCGCAATTTGATCATTGCTATGGGCAACGCTCCTTACTCTCCGCGGATTATCGATACACTCCAACGTCATCTGGGGCAAAGTGAATTACTTGATGAGCATATTCATTGGGCTTTGGAGGAGCAAACCCAAAAGACCGCCACACCTCGCCAGCATGCTCGCCTGATTCGCATTATTGAAAAGGGGCTGCCAAGGGATGCATGAATAGAGCAACTTGCATAATTAAGGAAATGATTGTTTGATGCCCATCCCAATTTGCGCTATGTGGACAACATTTTTAATCAGACGCTGTTTTCTATCGCTAAAAAAAGTTAATCACAACCTAGGTAAATGACTAGGATCAAGTTTTTAGACTGCAATGATCTTAGAGCTCTATTTTTTGCTCAGAGAGAAAAACGATAAGTTAATAAAAAACAATAACTTAATCATAAACCCTCACTAAGAAAGACCTTATCAGCAAGCAAAGATCCTCAGAGAAGTCAACTTGAAAAGCTAAGATACAGAGTTTATCAACTGTTTTATCCACAGATTTTTTTTGTGGATAACTCTGTTAATGAACACACCAAAGTAAGCGAGATCCGTAGTCAGCGGGTACGCTTTCGGCTGCTTGAAAAGAGAATATTTGATACATGGGAGCGATATTATTGAGCTGACGCGCAATGAATGACTCACTGAGATGATGCTTCACAGCATTATAGAAAGAGCTTTAGCAAAATGCTAAACACCCTAAAAAAGAAAAATCTGCGCATGAGCACAGTCTCTCTTTAAAGAATTGGTTGCGGGG
>NZ_WPDC01000066.1:0-18437 GCF_035615595.1 Vibrio sp. R-1
CGCGTTAATCTTGCCGCGCAATGCTGCATCGAAAAAGGGGAGCTTCGGCTTCCCTTTTTCATTTTTGGTTATAAGTCATCTTAGGCTTATATCTTCTTTTGGCTTTATCCCGCTCATAATCAAAACAACACATTAGCCTCGACCAAATGACCAGAGCGTTGGCGCTGCACTTTCAGTTGAGCATTTCTCTGTCTCATCGCCATTTTTCTTATAACAATCCGATCTGAGCAAAACAGTAAACGCAGTAGAAATAAGAGTGATTCTCTTTTATTCTTTGTTCATGAGTGAAATGAGGTTGGGTTATGTACGTTTGTTTGTGTCATGGTGTCTCAGACAAAAAGATTAGGAGATTGGTTGCCGAACAGGGTATTACGGATATCAAGGGCATCAAGCGCTGTACAGCACTGGGTTCTCAGTGTGGTAAGTGTGTACGCCAAGCTAAAGAGATCATCGAAGAATCGCTGATTGCTCAGTTTAAACTGGCAAGTTAAGCACAGCTTCTTTTTGACTCTCCTCTAATTGGTTCTACAGTTAATAGAGCCAAAGAGGAGGGCTATGCTATGAAAGGTGATCCAGTCATAATTCAACATCTCAATAAAGTACTGGCTAATGAGCTTATCGCCATCAATCAATACTTCTTACATGCACGCATGTATAAAGATTGGGGCTTGAAGCATCTTGCCGATAAGGAATACCACGAATCCATTGATGAGATGAAACACGCTGACCATATTGTGGAAAGAATCTTGTTTTTAGAGGGGATTCCCAATCTACAAGATCTTGGCAAACTGATGATTGGTGAAGATGTGCAAGAGATGTTGGAGTGCGATCTCAAACTTGAGTTGATTGCGATTCCTGATCTCAAAGAGGCGATCGCTTACGCCGAAAAAGTACGTGACTACGTTTCTCGTGATCTGTTCCAAGAGATCTTAGAAGATGAAGAAGAGCATGTTGATTGGTTAGAAACTCAACTTGGTCTGATCGATATGACGGGTATCCAAAATTATCTGCAAGCTCAGTTTGTTGATGACGAATAATCCCCCGTACTAACACATATCATTCCTAGGCAGAAAACGCGGTTTTCTGCCTAACCGCTTCCTGTTTCCCCCTCGATAATTTCCTTGCTAAAGCTGCTTCCTTTCTGTACTATTTCCGCTCCTTAATTCTCGGTCAATTATCATTAGTTCCTTGCTTCCTCTGGATGACCGGGCCAACTCTGGAAGCTGAATAATCCGTAAGGAGCAAATAATGCGTCATTACGAAATCGTATTCATGGTGCACCCAGATCAAAGCGAGCAAGTTGCTGGCATGATCGAACGTTACACTGGCTCAATCACTGAAGCTGGCGGTAAAATCCACCGTCTAGAAGATTGGGGTCGCCGTCAACTGGCTTACCCAATCAACAAACTGCACAAAGCTCACTACGTTCTGATGAACGTTGAAGCTGACCAAGCAGTGGTTGATGAGCTAGAAACTGCTTTCCGTTTCAACGATGCAGTTCTGCGTAACATGATCATGCGTACTAAAGCTGCTATTACTGAACCTTCAATCATGCTGAAAGCTCGTGAAGAGCGTGTAAAGCGTGACGAGATGAAGTTCGACGCAGACGTTGAGTAATGGTTTGATGACCAATCGAATCGAGTTGAGCGGCGTTGTCGCAAAGGCTCTGGTTCGAAGCCAAAGTCCATCGGGTGTTAAACATTGCCATTTTTGGCTAGAGCATCGCTCTACGATGGTAGAAGCTGACCTCCCAAGACAAGTTTTTTGTCGATTACCTGTGGTGGTGAGTGGGGCTAGGTCAGAAGCGTTAACTCAAAACTTAGTACAAGGCAGTAGCATTTTGGTAAGTGGTTTTTTGGCTTACCAAACCAGCCGAAATGGCGTAGGTAAATTAGTGCTGCATGCCGACAAAATTTCTCAAATATAGATCAGGAGATAGCCCATGGCTCGTTTCTTCCGTCGTCGTAAATTCTGCCGTTTTACTGCAGAAGGCGTACAAGAGATTGATTACAAAGACGTAGCAACTCTCAAGAACTACATCACTGAAGCTGGTAAAATCGTTCCTAGCCGTATCACTGGTACAAGTGCTAAATATCAGCGTCAGCTAGCTCGTGCAATCAAACGCGCTCGCTACCTAGCTCTACTGCCATACACTGACAAACATCAGTAATTGGCACCGTTTATTAAGAAAGAGGATTAAGCAATGCAAGTTATTCTACTTGATAAAATCGGTAACCTAGGCAGCCTTGGCGATACAGTAAACGTTAAATCTGGTTACGCTCGTAACTTCCTTATCCCACAAGGTAAGGCAGTAATGGCAACTAAAGCTAACGTTGCAATGTTTGAAAGCCGTCGTGCAGAGCTGGAAGCAAAAGTTGCTGAGCAACTGGCTGCCGCTCAAACTCGCGCTGACCAAGTTAACGCTCTGGAAGCAGTTGTTATTGCTTCTAAAGCAGGTGACGAAGGTAAACTGTTCGGTTCTATCGGTACTCGTGATATCGCTGATGCAATCACTGCAGCTGGCGTTAAAGTATCTAAGAGCGAAGTTCGCCTACCTGAAGGTGCTCTGCGCAACGTTGGTGCTTACGAAGTTAGCGTTCAACTTCACTCTGAAGTGTTCGCAACTGCAAAAGTACAAGTTGTTGCTGAGTAATTTCAGTTACTGACGAATACGAAAACACCAGCTTCGGCTGGTGTTTTTTTATGGGTAGCATTTAAAACTCAAACAGTAGATTAACCGAAATCACGCTGTCTGCTTTGCTTAATCCTTCCGGCACTCGGTTATGGTATTGGCGTGATTGGCGAATTTTTAAGGCAATGTGATCAGTGATGTCGTTGGTTAAACTGATATTGCTATCAAGACTGGTGTTACTTCGCCCTGAAACCATGGTCATTTCTGCCTCAAATCTGAGGTTGTCTAAGGCTTGCCACTCAGCTTTAAGATTGCTACGAAATATCGCTTCCTGAACGAGATCGGGAAAGACGATATCGTCATCATCAATTTCGTCTAGGTTGGGTTTTTGGTAGCGAAAGCCTGGCCCTAACTCCAGCTCTAAAACCATCTCATCGGTGTATGCGAATTGATAACCGAGCCCTCCTGATAGGGTATGGTCTTTGAAATAAGCGGTGTAACGCGAGTTAGTGCCGTAAAAGCTGCCGTATAAATACGTCTTCGGTCCGAGTTTATAGTCGCTTTGGAAGGCGAAGGTGGACTGGCGTTTATCTTCTTTGCCATTTTTATCAAGCTTATAAAACTTCCACTCCCCATAAGTACGGTGACGACCCATGGTATATTCCGATTTTAAGCGTGAATTGAGTGACTCTGACTCGGTATTACCGGAGTGCGCCTGATAGCCAAACTCGACTTGATGCTTCCAAGGAGAGGGAATGCTGATGTCCGTATCCTGATTAGAATTTTCATTGGCTTGCGCTAGTGTTGACAGCATCAAGCTAATGCCTAAAAGCCATTTGGTGGACACAACAACCTCTTTGATCACTATTGAGGTGGCATAGTAAAAATTCATTACTGAGTTTGGGTCAACCCTAGGTCAATTCTGGTTAGGCGGCGCACAAACTTTCGTTGCTTTAATTACAAATGACGGATTCTCGTTATAATGACGGACATTCAAACGTTACTTAAAGCGAAGTCATGGCAGATCCACGTACTGATAATCGAAACCGTAAAATTCCCGACGCACAAGTCGATGCAATTAAAGTCCCCCCGCATTCATTAGAAGCTGAGCAATCCGTCATTGGTGGCCTGCTTCTCGACAATGAACGTTGGGATACGGTTTCTGAGCACGTGATGACTCAGGACTTCTACAGCCGCCCGCATCGTTTGATTTTTGACGGGGTAAAATCGATTTTGGAGGCGGGTAAACCGCTCGATCTCATCACCTTGTCCGAATATCTTGAGCAGCGTGAGCAGTTGGAAGATGTCGGTGGCTTTGCCTATTTGGCCGATTTGGCCAAAAACACGCCCAGTGCCGCCAACATTAATGCCTATGCGGAGATTGTGGCCGAACGGGCTTTGGTGCGTAACCTGATCGGTGTTGCCAATGAGATTGCCGATGCGGGATACGATCCTCAAGGGCGCAACGCTGAAGATTTGCTGGATCTGGCGGAAAGTAAAGTTTTTGCGATTGCCGAAGCACGTACCAGTGAAAACGAAGGCCCGAAAAACGTGGATAGCATTCTAGAGCGCACGCTAGAGCGGATTGAGCTGCTCTACAAAACGCCGCAGGATGGGGTCACTGGAGTGAACACGGGCTTTACCGACCTGAATAAAAAGACGGCTGGTTTGCAAGGCTCGGATCTGATCATCGTCGCAGCGCGTCCTTCGATGGGTAAAACCACTTTTGCGATGAACCTGTGTGAAAACGCTGCGATGGAGCAAGATAAACCTGTGCTGATCTTCTCGCTGGAGATGCCCGCCGAACAGATCATGATGCGTATGCTGGCCTCGTTATCTCGTGTCGACCAAACCAAAATTCGTACCGGTCAACTGGATGATGAAGATTGGGCTCGTATCTCTTCCACCATGGGTATTCTCATGGAGAAGAAGAACATGTACATCGATGATAGCTCAGGCTTAACCCCCACCGAAGTTCGCTCGCGTGCCCGACGCATTGCTCGTGAACACGGAGGCTTGTCGCTCATCATGGTCGACTATTTACAGCTGATGCGTGTACCGGCATTGACCGATAACCGTACATTGGAAATTGCTGAAATTTCTCGCTCGCTTAAAGCGTTAGCTAAAGAATTGAATGTGCCCGTGGTTGCGCTTTCGCAGTTGAACCGTTCTTTGGAGCAGCGCGCGGATAAGCGTCCAGTCAACTCGGATCTGCGTGAATCGGGTTCGATTGAGCAGGATGCTGACTTGATCATGTTTATCTATCGAGATGAGGTGTATCACCCAGATAGTCCGCTAAAAGGCACGGCGGAAATCATTATTGGTAAGCAACGTAATGGCCCGATTGGTTCGGTGCGTTTGACTTTCCAAGGTCACTATTCTCGTTTCGACAACTATGCTGGACCTGCATTTGACGATGAGTAATTCGATGAACTATATGAAGGCGGCCACCGCCTACATCAATTTAGAGGCGTTGCAGCACAACTTGCAGCGCGTTAAGCAGCAAGCGCCAGAGAGTAAAATCATGGCGGTGGTGAAAGCCAATGGTTATGGACACGGGCTGCGCCATATCGCACGTCACGCCCTCGGGGCGGATGCCTTTGGCGTGGCGCGCATTGAAGAGGCTTTACAGCTGCGCGCCAGTGGCGTAGTGAAACCCATTTTGTTGCTTGAGGGATTTTATTCTCCCGGTGATTTGCCAGTATTGGTTACCAACAACATCCAGACCGTCGTACATTGTGAAGAGCAGTTACAAGCGCTGGAGCAAGCTCAGCTAGAGACTCCGGTCATGGTATGGCTGAAAGTCGACAGCGGGATGCATCGGCTAGGGGTTCGCCCTGAACAATATCAAGATTTCGTGGCTCGTTTGCACCAGTGCGAGAATGTGGCTAAACCCCTGCGTTACATGAGCCATTTCGGCTGTGCCGATGAGTTAGATAAATCGACGACGGTAGAGCAAACGGAACTGTTTTTATCCCTGACGCAAGGCTGTCAGGGTGAGCGTTCGCTGGCCGCTTCTGCCGGATTATTGGCTTGGCCGCAAAGCCAGCTTGAATGGGTAAGGCCGGGAATTATTATGTACGGCGTTTCTCCCTTTGTGGAAAAGAGCGCGGTTCAGTTAGGTTACCAGCCAGTGATGACCTTAAAGTCGCACTTGATCGCGGTCCGTGAAGTGAAAGCGGGGGAGAGTGTCGGTTATGGCGGTACTTGGACCAGCCAGCGAGACACCAAAATTGGTGTGATTGCGATTGGTTATGGTGATGGCTATCCACGCACTGCGCCGAATGGGACACCAGTGGTTGTCAATGGGCGTCGGGTGCCGATTGCTGGGCGCGTATCTATGGATATGTTGACGGTAGATTTAGGGCCGGATGCTTGCGATCGCGTCGGTGATGAAGCCATGCTGTGGGGTAATGAGCTGCCCGTAGAAGAAGTGGCCGCGCATATTGGTACGATAGGGTATGAGTTAGTGACGAAACTCACCTCGCGAGTGGAAATGTCTTATTATGGAGCAGGCGTTTAGCCTGCTTGGTGTTGTCCGTGCATGACCACCGCTTATCGCTGTGGCCATGCATGTCACTCTTCTTCTCTTGCACTCTTTGGGCGTTACTCGCCTTGAATGGTCGCAACCACCCTTCTTATTCCGCCGTGATTGCGATGCTCACCCAAATAGATACCTTGCCAAGTACCGAGCGCTAACCTGCCTTGTTGAATGGGAATACTGACGCTACATCCAAGTAGTGAAGACTTGATGTGCGCGGGCATATCATCATCGCCCTCATCAATGTGCCGATAATAAGGCGCCCCTTCAGGAGCAGCGTGGTTAAAATGGGCTTCCATATCTTGGCGCACCGTCGGATCGGCATTCTCATTGATGGTGAGACTGGCCGAAGTATGCTGTACAAATAAATGTAATAAACCGACATTTAGTCTTTTGATTTGCGGCAATTGTTGTTCAATTTCATCAGTGATCAGATGAAAACCACGTGCTCGTGGGCGTAACTGGATGGTGTGCTGATGCCACATAAAGCCCGCTCCTTAAGTGTATTGGCAAAGTGAAGGTTTAAGGGTAAGGTGAGCGACAGAAATTACCAGACAAAAATGAGTGACTGTCGGTGTTTACGTGACCTATCGCAAAGTGGGTGTTAATGAGTTCGCTCATAATGCTGCACTGAAAATTAATTACATGTGATTCCGGCGCGGAATACTCATTTTTAACCTATTCTTTTTGCTTAAATCGGGGATTCCAACGTTAAAGCTCCGCCTTTAGCGTACTGGAATAAAACCACAGTAACATCGGGATAGATGCCATGTTGAAAAATATCAATCCAACGCAAACCCAAGCTTGGAAAGCGCTGACCGCGCATTTTGAATCTGCTCAGGATATGGACCTCAAAGCACTTTTTGCGCAAGACAGCGAGCGTTTTGCCAAATACTCTGCGCGCTTTGGTCAGGACATTCTGGTCGATTATTCGAAAAACCTAGTGAATGCGGAAACGATGCAACACTTGTTTGCGTTGGCCAAAGAAACTGATCTGCAATCTGCCATCACCGCGATGTTTAAAGGTGAAGCGATCAACCAAACGGAAGATCGTGCGGTACTGCACACTGCGCTGCGTAATCGTAGCAATTCACCTGTGTTGGTGAACGGTGAGGATGTAATGCCTGCAGTAAACGCTGTGTTGGCTAAAATGAAAGCCTTCTCTGAGCGTGTGATTGGCGGTGAGTGGAAAGGTTTCACCGGCAAGGCGATTACTGATGTCGTTAATATCGGCATTGGTGGCTCCGATCTCGGTCCTTACATGGTCACGGAAGCTCTGGTGCCTTATAAGAACCATTTGACCATGCACTTTGTCTCAAACGTCGATGGTACGCACATGGCGGAGACACTGAAAAACGTCGATCCTGAAACCACACTCTTCTTAGTGGCTTCCAAAACCTTCACTACCCAAGAAACCATGACCAACGCCCACACGGCGCGTGATTGGTTCTTGAAAGCGGCAGGAGATGAAGCACATGTTGCCAAGCACTTTGCGGCGCTATCAACCAATGGTAAAGCGGTGGCTGAGTTTGGTATCGACACCGACAACATGTTTGAATTCTGGGATTGGGTAGGCGGTCGTTACTCACTGTGGTCAGCGATTGGTTTGTCTATCGTGCTGTCTATCGGTTATGACAACTTTGTTGAGCTGCTGGCGGGGGCACATGAAATGGATCAGCATTTCGTGAACACGCCGTTTGAAAGCAATATTCCGGTCATTCTGGCGCTGATAGGCATTTGGTATAACAACTTCCATGGTGCTGAATCTGAAGCGATCCTGCCTTACGATCAGTACCTGCATCGCTTCGCGGCTTACTTCCAACAAGGCAATATGGAGTCTAATGGTAAGTATGTTGATCGTAATGGCAACCCAGTGACTTACCAAACGGGTCCAATTATTTGGGGTGAGCCCGGTACGAACGGCCAGCACGCTTTCTATCAGCTTATCCACCAAGGCACTAAGCTGATCCCATGTGATTTTATCGCGCCAGCGGTGAGTCATAATTTGGTTGGCGATCATCACCAAAAGCTGATGTCTAACTTCTTCGCGCAAACCGAAGCTTTAGCCTTCGGAAAATCCGCGCAAGCCGTGCAAGCGGAACTCGAAAAAGCGGGTAAATCTGCGGCAGAAATTGCAGCGTTAGTGCCGTTCAAAGTGTTTGAAGGTAACCGCCCAACCAACTCGATTCTGGTTAAGCAAATTACGCCACGCACGCTGGGTAACTTGATTGCGATGTACGAACACAAAATCTTCGTGCAAGGTGTGATTTGGAACATCTTCAGTTTCGATCAATGGGGCGTGGAACTGGGTAAGCAACTGGCGAACCAAATCCTGCCTGAGTTAGCGGATAGCGCAGCAGTGACGTCACATGACAGCTCGACCAACGGTCTGATCAACGCCTTTAAAGCGTTTCGCGCCTAATTACGCCCAATAACCAATTGATAGACAAGGCCTTACCTGTGCAGTAAGGCCTTTTTCTTGTCTTTGAGTTTCTCTGTACGTGGCGAAGTTCCTTTTTTGTATTGCCATTGAAAGTTCATTTTTCCTACCGATTTGGTCATAAAACAGACATGCAGCAGGGTTTAACTAAACGCACTGTCAGAGTGATAGGGCTTATGCTGGTATGTCAGAAACGGCCATTCAGACTAAAACACAAGCACGTCAACGCAAGGTGTTTGCTCACCACCATGTTCAACACTATCGCTCGCAGTTAGAGCGCCGGATCTCCCACTCACCTCAATTTCGACAGGGCAAAGTGATCAACGCTATGCCTCATATTACCGCTACACCATCATGGTGGCAGATAGCTTGGAGTTACTTTGGGGGGAGAGCTCAGCTCAAGCCTAATGCTCAGTTGCCCGTAGCACCTCTCAACCTGCAAGCGTTGCTAACACGCAGCCAGGCACTTCGAGTCACTTGGCTTGGACACTCTAGTTTGTTTATTGAAGTCGATGGGCTACGAGTATTGACCGATCCGGTGTTTGATTACGCTTCGCCTTGGATTGCGAAAGCGTGGTTTGCCAGAAACCTGCCTAATAGTGGTGTGCGGGAGCAGTTGCCACTGCCGGATGTGATTGTGATCTCTCACGATCACTATGATCATTTAGAGCAGGCCAGTGTTGTCTATTATGCCGCGCATTCGGTCACCTTCTATGTTCCGCTGGGTGTCGGGCAGCATTTGATTCGCTGGGGAGTCTCCCCTGAACGAATTATCGAATTCGATTGGTGGGAGCAGATAAAACGAGAAGGCGTCGAGTTTATCTGCACTCCAGCTAATCACAATTCAGGACGTTATTATCTCGATCATAATGCGACCTTGTGGTGTTCATGGGTCATAAAAGGCCATCAAGAAACACTCTATTTCAGTGGTGATAGTGCCTATGATACACATTTTGCAAAGATTGCTGAGCGCTGTGGGCCGATTGATTTGGCTTGTCTAGAAGTGGCCGCCGATGTTAAGCAGCACCAAGGTTATCCCGTTGAAAATTGGGGACACATGCAGGCGAAACACACAGTTCAAGCTTTTCGGGACTTACAAGCCAAAAAACTGCTGCCGATTCACTGGGCGACTTATGAGTTGTTTACCCACCAATGGGATGAGCCGATTGCCGATCTGGTTAAGCATTGCCAAGAGCAGT
Source organism: Vibrio sp. R-1 (assembly GCF_035615595.1). NCBI lineage: Bacteria > Pseudomonadati > Pseudomonadota > Gammaproteobacteria > Vibrionales > Vibrionaceae > Vibrio > Vibrio sp. R-1. The sequence goes on from NZ_WPDC01000066.1 coordinate 9,813, forward strand.
CGATCACTTTGCTAACCCCTATGGCAGGAGAAAGCCTAACCATGGCAAACCACAGCGCAAGCCACGCTTGGTGGCAAGGTTTAGACACTGAGCCCATGAGTGGTGCTCGATATTGGCAAATGGGCTTAGCGTGTTCTTTATTATTGCTGCTGATGGTGGTGTAAATCTCACCCCCAGTGCCCGGGGATAGCAGAGAAAACAAAACCGGACAAATATGTCCGGTTTAATCAAGAGCATTGAGAGCGATGAACTAACAGTGGCTGCCAACGTGAGCGCTGAATTACTCGAAACAGATTTCGATAAACGCATTGCCCCAAGGAGAAGAAAACGGCATCAGTATGATTGCCCCTTCACACTTATGACGAATTGTGTGTCCTCGGCCGGAGACGACAACGGGGGTCGCCATATCAAAATCAAAGCCGCTTTCTGCCAAAATTCGCTTCGCTCCACCTGTGACCATATTGGTGATCTCGCCGACCATATCAGTCACTTCTTCATTTAAACCATTCGGACGCTCACCCAGCATATTTTGCATGATTTCCAAAGCAAGGCTCTCGTCAAAAGTGATCGACATAGAACCGCGCGTCGTTGGGCCAATCATGCCGATCAGACCAGAAACATCGCCGCGAGCGATTTCGTCTTTTTTAATCCGTGGTTTTTGTGGCTTCAACTCAAGGGAAGCCATGGTTTTCAACACGTTCATTAAAGACGCTAAAAACGGGTTTACAAATTCAGCGCGCATAACCTTCTTCTATTGTTGCTTCTTCTCTTTCGAGAGACAGGTCTGACAAACCCCATGTGATTCGATGACATGGTTGCTTATCGTAAAACCGTGTTTCTCCGCGTTACTTGCTAGCAAGGCTACCAGACTATCATCCCGAGATTCAATCACGTTACCGCACTGGTCACAAATCAACAGATGTGAGAAGTGCTTATGAGCGTTACATGAACAGCAAGAGATAAAGCTGTTAGTCGACTCTACTCGGTGAATAAAGCCTTGTTCTAGCAAAAAATCCAGTGCTCGATATACAGTTGGAGGTTTAGCTTGCGGTTCACTTTTTTTCAGATCTTCCAGCAGTTCATACGCACTTGATGAGCGTTTACTGGCACAGATCAGCTCAAACACAGTTTTACGCTGTGATGTGAGGCGAACCCCTCTTGCTGCACATATTTCTTCAATTTGCTTGGTTAGCTTGTTGTCCAAAACCATCACCATCACTGTTGGACTTTAGTAATAATATACTATGTCGAGATGAATATCGTTGACCGACAAAATAAAATCCACATGAAAGTAGATGCGAGGTCAACTCATCCTGTTGAATAGACGTAAATTACCTTATCTTGCTCAAAAACGATACTGTTAAGCTTATTAGTTGTAGTAAGGAAATCGTGGTAAGCCGACTAGGATCAAGCTCGTTCGGCTCACGAAACCTGCTGGTCGCGCCCATTTACCGTAAAAGCGATTTACTGAACAAGGCATGGCGCTCACGCTAAGTTGCGATTAAAATGCCGGACTTCGATTTTTTCGCCACCGTGCGGTGGTTGTTTTTGACTGAAATGGGGACGTTCACCTATGACTCACTCATGCAGACTCTCAGTTGCTCCAATGCTCGATTGGACCGACCGCCACTGCCGTTATTTCCACCGTCTGCTCTCTGCGCAGACTCTGCTGTACACCGAAATGGTGACGACTGGCGCGATCATCCATGGTCGTGGCGATTTTCTGGCGTATAACCAAGAAGAGCATCCTGTAGCGCTACAGTTTGGTGGTTCCAATCCTAAGGATTTAGCGCATTGTGCCAAGCTGGCTCAAGAGCGAGGCTATGATGAAATAAACCTCAACGTCGGCTGTCCATCCGATCGGGTGCAGAATGGCCGCTTTGGCGCTTGTCTGATGGGCGAGCCGGACTTGGTGGCGGAGTGCGTCGCCGCCATGCGTGCGGTTGTCGACATTCCGGTGACGGTCAAAACACGTATCGGTATTGATGATCAAGACTCGTACGAGTTTTTAACTCAGTTTATCGCCACAGTTGCGGAAAAAGGTGGCTGTGAGCAATTTACTATCCATGCGCGTAAAGCTTGGTTAAGTGGTCTGAGCCCGAAAGAAAACCGTGAAATTCCACCACTGGATTACCCACGAGCGTACCAGATCAAACGTGATTTTCCGCACTTAACCATTGCAGTTAACGGTGGGGTGAAGAGCTTGGAAGAAGCGAAACTGCATCTGCAACATCTTGATGGTGTGATGATTGGGCGTGAGGCGTATCAAAATCCGTATTTGCTGGCTGAAGTGGATCAGCAGATTTTTGGCTTAGAAACGCCTGTAAAAAAACGCTCACAAGTCATCCATGAAATGATGCCTTATATTGAGCGTGAACTTTCACAAGGCACCCATCTTGGTCATATGACTCGCCATATGTTAGGACTGTTCCAAAATATGCCGGGTGCACGCCAATGGCGACGCCATATCAGTGAGAATGCGCACAAGCCTGGAGCGGGATTGGAAGTGGTTGAACAGGCGTTGGCCAAGATCCCTTACCAAGAGTTAGGTGTGTAAAAAACACCAAACATTAGCGAAAATGCTTACTGTTTTTTGATAAGCCAAGTGAGATGACGTCGCTTGGCTTATTTTTTCTATCTTAATCAAATGGTTGGCTTCTTTGTAAAGTTGGCGTGAAAACTGCAAATTCACAATGAATGACGCAGAGGAGTGCTGATGATGTTTGAATTAATCTTTATTTTTGTCTTTGCCGCTACACTATTGGTCACTGGCATCACTTTAATGAGTGTATTCGGTGCGATGGCGTTGGCTTTTTTGATCATGGCGCTGTTTGGCATGTTGGGCATAGTATTAAAGTTACTGCCTTGGTTACTGGTGGTATTGGTGGTGGTTTGGCTGATGCGCGATAAAGCGAAGGCTGCACGTTAGGAGATGACAAAACCCTATATCGAGAATAGGTTTGTGTTACCATCATCGCCTCAAAAATATTGAATTGAAATCGAACGGAGCATAGTTCATGAACCGAACTGCATCGGCGGCGCTGGTCACCGCACTGATGGTCATGCCTTTATCGGCCTCTGCCGCTGAATCATTTTATACTGCGTCAGTGGGCGCTGAGATGTGGTTAGCGAGCACGAAAATTGATAATACTCGTCGTGATGATGCGAACGCGCCTAACCTTTATTTTACGTTTGAGCACGGTTTTCCTTACCTGCCGAATGTGGGCTTGCGTTATACCAATTTAGAAGCGGATTTCGCTTCGTTCGATAAGACCGATTACACCTTTTATTATCCATTGCTCAATCGCGAATTGATGAAGTTCGATGCGGGTATCACTCTAACCCAATATGCGAACAGTGATTACCGTGCGCCAGATGCCCGTCGCTACGATTTTGATCAAACCACGTTTAACTGGTATGCCAGCGCCGAAATTACCATTCCTCATACGCCTTTTGATGTGATTGGTCAGTTTGATTTTGGTAACAATAGTGACCTGAAATCGTCCGATGTGATGGCTGGCTTGCAATACCATCTGCCGATCCGAGCGGGAGACCTCGCATTCAAAGCGGGCTATCGAGTGGTAGATCTTGAGTTCACTGAACTGGCTAAGCAGTCCACCGATGTAAAGCAATCTTTTGTTTTTGCCGATGGTTGGTTTGTGGGGGCTCAATTTAGCTTCTGATGAATTTCTCATTATTGAGTTTTTTGCTAACCAATACGTTTTAAATGAGCCACAAATTGGCTCATTTTTACTATTTGGACCATGCTTAGTTTTATCAATAAGCCAAGGATGGAAAGCAAAATGACGATTCCGGAGTTAAGAGAGCTATATCAAACCCAGCAGCTCGTTGAGGCCATTATTGAGCCCTCCTTTCAAGAAGGGGAATGGATTGTCGAATTTCGCCATCAAATGGGGGGATTTGTGCTGCTCACCGATGAAAATGGTGAAGAGTGCCGTTATATCGATCTCGATAGCGCTTCGCAATCCGCCATGGCGGTTGGGTTTCGTCAAGTTCGAATTGAAAACCAGTAGCGAGATGGTTAAGTCAAAAAGTTATAAAACATTCACATCTATTCTTTCTTGTTATTAAAAAGAGTGATTAATCTATCGTCATGCAATGAATAGGGAAGTCGTGACGATGTCTACAGGAAACACTTTACCCCCGGCGCTAGCGGCACTCGCTAGTCCGTTAAATGATGCACAGCTCAATCAACTCCAACAAACCGTAACCCAACTGAATGCTCAGCAATTAGCGTGGGTCAGTGGTTATTTCTGGGGATTGAGTCAATCCAATGCATTGAGCGTTCCACACATTTCCGCTGGGCAGACTGCGTCTGCTGCTTCGGGTAAGCTGACGATCATTTTCGCTTCGCAAACGGGAAATGCGAAAGGTGTTGCTCAAGCGTTATTGAAAGAAGCGCAAGCTGCAGGCATTCAGGCCCAGTTATTTGACGCGAGCGATTACAAAGGCAAAGACTTAGCCAAAGAAACCCATGTAATTTTTGTCGCCTCAACCAATGGTGAAGGTGAAGCGCCGGATAATGCACTGGCACTGCATGAGTTTCTCAAATCCAAAAAAGCCCCCAAGCTGCCTAATCTTAAATACGGCGTCTTAGGATTGGGGGATTCCAGTTATCAGTTTTTCTGCCAAACCGGCAAAGACTTTGATCAGTTTTTAGAAAACCTTGGGGCGCAACGTCTGGTTGAGCGCTTGGATGCGGATGTCGATTATCAGGCTGCAGCGACTGAGTGGCGCAAGCAAGTGCTGTCTATTTTGAAAGATGAGCTGACAGGAGCCGCGGCAGTGACGAGCGTGGCTACTTTCGCAGTGAGCCAGACAGCTGAGAGTCACTACAGTAAAGAGCAACCTTACACGGCGAGCTTATCGACGAGCCAAAAAATTACTGGCCGTGACTCAGGCAAAGATGTACGCCATATCGAAATTGATTTGGCCGATTCTGGCATCACATACCAACCGGGTGATGCATTGGGTGTGTGGTATGAAAACCGTCCACAGCTGGTTAATGCCCTACTCGATAGCGTAGGACTTTCTGGTCATGAAGAAGTACAAGTGGATGGCGAAACGCTTTCTCTGCATTCGGCACTGACTCATCATTATGAAATTACTGCAGCCAATCCGCAGTTGGTGGCGCAATTTGCTGAGCTTGCACAAAGCGAAAAGCTCACCTCTTTAGCCCAAGATAAAGAGGCACTGCGTGAATACGCGACGCGTACGCAAGTGATTGATGTGTTGCGCGAAGAAAAAGTCACCCTTTCCGCGATTCAACTGTTATCACTTCTCCGTCGTTTAACGCCGCGTCTTTATTCGATTGCCTCTAGTCAAAGTGAGGTGGGGGAAGAGGTGCATCTGACGGTTGGGGTGGTCGAGTATGAGTATGAGGGAGAGCAACGCTTGGGTGGTGCATCCAGCTTCTTAGCTCATCAATTAGAAGAGGGCGCTCCGGTTAAAGTGTTTGTTGAGCACAATAACAACTTCAAATTGCCGAGTGATGATAATGCGCCGCTGATCATGGTAGGCCCCGGAACGGGAATTGCCCCTTTCCGCAGCTTCATCCAAGAGCGCGAAAACCGTGGTGCAGCAGGAAAAAACTGGCTGTTGTTTGGTGACCGCACCTTTACCCAAGATTTCCTCTACCAAGTCGAGTGGCAAAAGTACCTCAAGTCTGGCGTGTTAAATCGCTTAGATGTGGCTTTTAGTCGCGACCAGCACGAAAAGGTGTATGTGCAGCATCGCCTTTTAGAACAAGCAGAGTTGGTATGGCAATGGTTACAAGAAGGCGCTTACTTCTACGTATGTGGTGATGCATCACGCATGGCGAAGGATGTGCACCAAGCATTAATTACTGTCGTCGAGCAACAAGGTGGCTTGAATCGTGAGCAAGCTGAAGAGTATGTGAGTGAACTGCGTAAAGCAAAACGTTATCAAAGGGATGTCTACTAATGAGCGCAAATCAAAACCCATCAGTACAAGAGGTGCTTGGCGAAGTGCTCGGCCCATGGTCGGATAATGAACGCCTAAAGCGCGAAAGTCAGTTTCTACGCGGTACGATCGAGCAAGATCTGCAAGATCGCATTACCGGCGGCTTTACCGCGGATAACTTCCAACTCATCCGCTTTCATGGCATGTATCAGCAAGATGATCGTGATATCCGTGCTGAGCGTAGCAAGCAAAAACTTGAGCCTTTGCACAATGTCATGCTCCGTGCGCGTATGCCGGGAGGGATCATCACCCCTCACCAGTGGCTCGCGATCGATAAGTTTGCAACCGAACATACTCTGTACGGCAGTATTCGTTTAACCACACGACAAACATTTCAGTTTCACGGTGTACTCAAGCCGAATATCAAACTGATGCATCAAACCTTAAACAGCATTGGTATCGATTCGATTGCGACCGCGGGGGATGTGAACCGTAACGTATTGTGCACCTCTAACCCCGTGGAATCCCAGCTGCATCTGCAAGCCTACGAGTGGGCAAAAAAGATCAGTGAACACCTACTACCGAAAACACGCGCTTATGCCGAAATTTGGTTGGATGGCGAAAAGATCGAAGGACCCGATGAAGAGCCCATTTTAGGTTCAAACTATTTGCCGCGTAAGTTCAAAACGACCGTTGTGATCCCGCCACATAATGATGTGGATGTGCACGCCAACGACTTGAACTTTGTCGCGATTGGTGAAAATGGCCAGTTGATCGGTTTTAACGTGTTGGTGGGTGGGGGCCTTGCGATGACGCATGGTGATACTTCAACCTATCCGCGTCGTGCCGATGACTTTGGTTTTATTCCTCTGGAAAAAACCTTGGAGGTGGCGGCTGCAGTCGTGAGCACGCAACGCGATTGGGGTAACCGTTCTAACCGTAAAAATGCCAAAACCAAGTACACCTTAGATCGTGTCGGGGTTGAGGTATTTAAAGCCGAAGTTGAAAAACGCGCGGGAATTGCGTTTGCACCAAGCCGAGCTTATGAGTTTACCAGTCGTGGTGATCGGATTGGTTGGGTCGAGGGCATCGATGGCAAACATCATTTAACCCTGTTTATTGAAAATGGTCGTTTATTGGATTTTCCGGGTAAGCCACTGAAAACGGGTGTCGCTGAAATTGCTAAGGTGCATCAAGGCGATTTCCGGATGACGGCTAACCAAAACCTGATTGTGGCTGGCGTGCCAGCAGAGCAGAAACAGCACATTGAGCAGCTCGCACGTGAACATGGCTTGATTGATGATGGTGTGAGTGAGCAGCGTATCAATTCTATGGCGTGTGTGGCCTTCCCAACTTGTCCATTGGCGATGGCGGAAGCCGAGCGTTTTCTCCCTTCTTTTGTCACAGAAGTGGAAGGTATTTTGGCAAAACATGCGTTACCAAAAGAAGAGAACATCATTTTGCGTGTGACGGGCTGCCCGAATGGGTGCGGTCGAGCCATGTTGGCTGAGATTGGCCTAGTCGGTAAAGCACCGGGTCGCTACAACCTCCATTTAGGCGGCAATCGAAATGGAACGCGCATTCCTAAGATGTATAAAGAGAACATTACCGATACGCAAATCCTTCAAGAAATTGATGAGTTGGTGGGACGTTGGGCTAGCGAGCGTCTGGACGGTGAAGGATTTGGTGATTTCACTATTCGTGCAGGCATTATCGAAGAGGTAATCATCTCTAAGAGGGATTTCTATGCCTAACCGTACCGTTCCAACACTAGAAGAGTTACTAACGCTAAATAAGGTGCAGCAAACGCTGCGCCTAACGGAAGTCAATCAGCATCTGGAATCCCTCAGCGCGCAAGAGCGTGTCGTATGGGCTCTAGAAAATCTGCAAGGCAATCATGCACTGTCATCGAGCTTTGGTATCCAAGCCGCAGTGATGCTTCATTTACTGACTTCAGTGAAGAGTGACATTCCCGTCGTTTTAACCGATACCGGCTATCTGTTCCCCGAAACCTATCAGTTTATTGATGAGCTGACTGAGCGCCTCAATCTGAACTTAAAAGTTTACTCCGCGCCTGTATCAGCGGCTTGGCAAGAAGCCCGCTACGGAAAACTGTGGGAACAAGGTGTTGAAGGAATCGAGCGCTACAACCAGATTAATAAAGTCGAACCGATGCGTAGAGCGTTGGATGAGCTGAACATCAGTACGTGGTTTTCAGGCTTACGACGTGAGCAGTCGCAATCACGAGCAAGCTTACCGATTTTATCAGTACAAAATGGCGTGTTTAAATTCCTGCCTGTGATCGATTGGACCAATAAAGAGGTGCACTATTATCTCAAGGATAACGATCTGCCTTATCACCCACTTTGGGAACAAGGCTATCTTTCGGTTGGAGATACGCACACGACACAGAAATGGCAGCCGGGAATGAGTGAAGAGCAAACTCGCTTCTTTGGTTTAAAGCGTGAGTGTGGGTTACACGAAGATAATAGCGAGCACCAGTAAGCCGCGTTCGTTTTCTCTATACACATATATAAAAAGAGAGGCTGCCGAGATCCAGCCTCTCGCCATATCTGAGCCGATAAAAGAATAACTCTGTGGATAAGTTGTCATCAAGTTCTGATTAAAGTGGGATAAATAAGCCCTTGCGCGCAAATGCAGCGGTTAAGCGTTATTTCTATA
>NZ_WPDC01000067.1:0-17924 GCF_035615595.1 Vibrio sp. R-1
CATATCAAGAGGCGTGCGGGTTATTTTAACTAAGAGGTTGCCTATGTTTCCCCATCTCGTTGGCTTGGGTATTAATGAACCTACGCAAATTGAACGCTATTCACTGCGCCAAGAAGCGCATAAAGATGTATTAAAGATCTACTTCAAAAAGCAAAAGGGCGAGCTGTTCGCCAAAAGCGTCAAGTTTAAGTATCCAAGGCAGATCAAAAATGTATTGGTCGACAGCGGCAGTCATCAGTACAAAGAAGTCACTGAAATTAATCGCAATTTAACGCTGGTGATTGATGAGCTGAACAAGATAACCAAACCCGAAGTCATGGGTGAAGTGGACGTGAAACAGAAAATTCTTAATGATTTACGCCACTTGGAAAAGGTCGTTGCCAGTAAAATTGCCGAAATTGAAGCCGATTTGCAAAAGTTAAACTAGCTGAGTTTGGTTCCCCTAGGGGAACCTAAACAAGCGAATCTCAAGCAGGCAACCACTCTAACCAATAGCCGATGGCCGCTAAACTAATCGCGGCCATTACCCCAGCCACTAAATCATCAATCATGATGCCGAAACCGCCATGCACACGCTTATCCAACCAACTGATCGGCCAAGGTTTGAGCATATCGAAAAAGCGAAATAGCACAAAACCTGTCACGAGCCATTTCCAATCGAAAACCGGTAATTGGTATAACGGCACAATCAGCATAGTGATCCAAAAGCCGGCAAATTCATCCCAAACAATCGAACCGTGATCGTGTACCTGCATATCATCTGAGGTGACTTGGCAAATTTTTATGCCGATGAGGCTAGCGAACACAACCACGACGGCATACAGAGTCAAAGGGAGCTGTGCCAGCATTAAGTAAAATGGCACCGATGCTAACGTGCCCATCGTTCCGGGCACGATGGGCGACAAGCCACTGCCAAAACCAGTAGCAAGCAAGTGCCAAGGGTTACTTAAGGAGAGATTACTGCGTGGATCGCTCATGCTTTCACCTTGAAATGATCATACCCAGCCAGTTGCCAATCGAGCTTTTTCCCCTGATTATGCAGTTCAAACGTACCAGCAGGGCGAATTTGGCCAATACAGGTCACTTTTGTGCCGCAATGGGCGAGCGCATTTTCCAGCGAGCCTCGGTTTTCTTCTGGAATGGTGAAGCAGAGTTCGTACTCTTCACCGCTGGTCAAGGCATACTGCTGCGCACTAGTGACACTGTCTACAAACTGCAATAGCTCTTTAGACAGAGGCAACAAGCTGACATCAATACTCGCCCCAACATTGGAACGCCGCAAAATGTGTTGCAGATCGGCAATCAGGCCGTCGGAAATATCAATCGCCGAAGAGGCCAAATGCACTAAGGCTTGCCCTGCCACAATGCGTGGTGTCGATAAGTAATGGCGCTGCTCAAGAATATCGGCGAAGGGTAAATGGCGCTTTTCGGGATCTAAAATCACGTCTAAGCCGGCTTGGCTATCCCCTAGATCGCCCGTGACATAGAGCCAATCGCCAACTTTCGCCCCGCTACGCAGCATAGCCTGCTCTTTGGGTAAAAAACCCTGCACGGTTAATGTGATACTGAGTGGCCCTTTGGTGGTATCGCCACCAATGAGCTGCACATTGTAGTAATTGGCCAACTCGAAAAAAGCATCGCAAAATGGCGTTAGCCACGCATCATCAATCTCAGGCAGAGTCAACGCAAGCGAAACCCAAGCCGGAGTCGCGCCCATCGCCGCCAAATCACTGATGTTCGACGCTAAGGCTTTGTGCGCGACCCAAGCCGGATTGGCCTGAGCCAGAAAATGGGTTCCAGCAACTAAGGTATCAGTGCTGATCGCCACGCGCGAATTTTCAGGAACTTTGACAATCGCACAGTCATCACCCAATGCTAAGTGAACGTCTTTGCGTTGTGCTTGTCGGTTGGAAAAGTATTTATCGATTAAATTAAATTCACCAAACATCATCCAGACTCTTTGGTTGAAACGCTGCATTAGGTCGCAGCTTATCAAGAAAAAAGGTCAGCGACTGCTGACCTTCTGGTGGAAAACGGATTACGCTTTCTTACGTACGTGCGGTGCGGCTTTATCCAGCACACCGTTAACGAATTTATGACTATCTTCCGCAGCAAACACTTTTGCCAGTTCAATCGCCTCGTTAATCACCACTTTGTATGGTACGTCTTCACGACGCGTCATTTCATACATGGCCAAACGCAGCAGCGCCAGTTCCATCATGTCCAGATCTTGCATCGGACGAGAAACAAAAGGACGCAGTTTGCTGTCGAGTTCATTATGGTTTAAAACCACACCCGCCAGCAGATCACGGAAATAAGAAACATCGGTTTCAGGAGCAGCAAGAGCTGGCTCAGCGGCACGATGTTCTTCTTCATCGTACTTACCGCTGGTTAGAAATTGCTCTTCAATAGTCGCAACATTCTCTTTAGTAATTTGCCATGAATAAATTGCTTGTAGCGCAAATTGACGTGCATTACGACGTGCGGCTGGTTTCACACTGGCCCCCATTAGGAATCGATTTCAGAAAGAACATTAATCATCTCAAGTGCGCTCAGTGCTGCTTCAGCACCCTTATTACCAGCCTTGGTTCCTGCGCGTTCAATAGCTTGATCGATAGTATCAACAGTCAACACACCGAATGCGACTGGAATGCTAAATTCCAGAGACACTTGTGCCAGACCTTTATTCATTTCACTGCAAACGTAGTCAAAGTGCGGTGTACCGCCACGGATCACACAACCCAGAGAGACAATCGCATCGTAGTCGCCCGTTTTTGCAACACGTTGCGCTACCAGTGGCAGCTCAACCGCACCGGGACAACGCACAACGGTAATGTTGTCATCACTGATCTGACCGTGACGCTTAAGAGTATCGATGGCACCAGACAGCAAACTTTCATTGATAAAACTGTTGAAACGAGAAATCACAATCGCAATTTTCGCATTTGGTGCTGGGAAACCACCCTCGATCACTTTCATAAGCTTTCCTTTAACTCTGTTCATCAAGTGAGAATCGCCGGATTCTAGCACAAATTTGTGAGCAATATCTAACAGAAATTTGGGCTTACACCGCGCACCGCCATCAAGCTAAAACGCGGTAAACCAGCCATGAAATATCCTCAAACGACTTAGTTTTGCAGCGAGGCGGACAGTAAGTTCATCCCCAAGCATGGGTAGGCTCTATGCTTGGGGGAATGAAGGTCGCTCACGCCACTGCCACTTCAAGTAGCAAGGGAATAGCGATTATTCGCAGACGTATTCGACCACATTGAGACCAAAACCACCCAATGCGTGGTACTTTTTGTTTGGTGAAGAGAGCAAACGCATCTCTTTCACTCCAAGATCAGCAAGGATTTGCGAGCCAACTCCGACCCGGCGTGAAGTGCCTTGTTTTTTGGCCATCGCAGGGGCTTCCCCTTTATCTTGCAGCTCAAACATTTTCACTCGGTGCAGCAATAGCTCACTCGATTCTTCATGACCCAGGATCACCAACACCCCACCTTCTTGCCCAATACGCTGCATTGCTGTCGCAAGTGGCCAACTGCGCTCTGCCGCACGGTTGCTGTGCAGCAGATCGGTAAAAGTGTCTTGCAGATGCACACGCACGAGAGTTGGCGCGCTAGTAATATCGCCTTTACGTAGAGCAAAATGGATTTGCTTATCGATGATGTCACGGTAAGTCACCAGCTCAAACTCACCATATTCGGTTGGCAGTTTACACTGTGCGACACGCTCAATAGTGGTTTCGGTGTGGTTGCGGTACTCAATCAAGTCTGCAATCGTACCCAGTTTTAAACCGTGTTTTTCAGCGAACACTTCTAAATCCGGTCGACGCGCCATGGTGCCGTCATCATTAAGAATTTCCACAATCACCGACGCGGGCTCTAAACCAGCCAAGCGTGCTAAATCACACCCAGCCTCTGTGTGCCCAGCGCGAGTTAATACTCCACCATCTTGTGCAGCCAGCGGGAAAATATGCCCCGGCTGAACCAAATCAGCCGCTTTCGCTTCTTTTGCCACTGCCGCTTGTACTGTGCGCGCGCGATCCGCCGCTGAAATACCGGTGGTCACGCCTTCGGCCGCTTCAATCGAAACGGTGAAATTGGTGGTGTACTGGGCATTATTATCTTGCACCATGGGATTTAAACCCAGACGGCGACAACGCTCTTTCGTGAGCGTTAAACAGATGAGTCCGCGACCATGGGTTGCCATAAAATTGATCGCTGCTGGCGTAATGTGCTCGGCCGCCATGATCAGATCGCCTTCATTTTCACGATCTTCATCATCCATCAGGATGACCATTTTGCCTTGACGAATGTCTTCAATGATCTCTTGTGGGGTGCTAATTGGCATGATGTCAGTCCTATTGTTATGAAGCCTCTGAGAGCAGAGGTTAAGCAAAACCGTTTTGTTGCAAAAATGCCATGGTCAGACGCGATTGAGGTTCACTCTCTTGTTGACCTTGCAGTAAACGCTCCATGTAACGTGCCAATACATCCACTTCCAGATTGACTCGGCGTCCCACTTGGAATTCATCGATAGTGGTTTCTGCGCTGGTGTGGGGCACTATGGTCAGTTTAAACGCGTTTTTACGCAGATCATTGACCGTTAAACTGATGCCATCAACGGTAATCGAGCCTTTTTCTGCCACGTATTTGCTGATTTCTGCCGGCATATTGACCCACAGGTCCACCGCACGCCCCACAGGAATACGCTCGACGATTTCACCTACGCCATCCACATGTCCTGAGACGATATGACCACCAAAACGAGTCGTGGGCAGCATGGCTTTTTCAAGGTTAACGCGATCGCCAACCTGATACTGTGCAAAGCCCGATTTTTTGAGGGTTTCCATCGACAGATCCGCGCTAAAACTACGCTGATCAAACGCCACAACTGTTAAACAGACGCCATTAGTGGCAATACTGTCACCGAGTTTGACATCGCCCATGTCCAACTTACCCACATCCACACTGATGGTGACGTCGCTGCCTTTGGGGATAATAGCGGTCAGCTTGCCAACCGCTTCAACAATACCTGTAAACATAATGCTAATCTTTTGTTTTTGGGGTGGCGATGATCCGCAAATCAGCCCCCACCATTCGACAATCTTCTATTTTGAGTTCAATGGCCTCAGCCATTTCCGTCAAACCGAGCGCGCCAAATAAACCACGGCCATCGCTGCCCATCAATTTTGGCGCTAAATAGAGAATGATTTCATCCACCAACTTTTGCTCAATCAAGGATTTCGCTAATTGGCTCCCCGCCTCTACCCAGACTTGATTCACATTGTGTTGCTGAGCGAGTAGTGCCAAAAGCTCACGTAAATCAAGCTTTCCGTTCTCAGCAGAGATACAGAGTTCGGCATTCTCGCTGGCAACTCGCAGCACGGGTGAAGGTGTTTGGTATAACGCTAACTCTGGATGCAATTGATGTTGACGATCCAAAATCACCCGCAGTGGCTGACGCAAATCCGCTTCTGCGTATTGCGCCTGTACCGATGACGGTAAATCGTGCCAACGCACCGCCAGAGAAGCATTATCCGCCAGCACCGTTTGACTGGTGGAGAGAATCGCACTGGCTTGCGCGCGAAGCCGCTGAACATCGTTACGTGCTGCGGGAGAAGTAATCCACTGGCTTTTACCGTTAGCGAGCGCGGTTTGTCCATCGAGACTCGCCGCCATTTTAAGCTGCACATAAGGCATGCCGGTTTCCATACGCTTGAGAAAACCGCGGTTGAGTGCTCGAGCATCCGCTTCCAGCAACCCCACTTCAACCTCAATCCCGGCATCACGCAGCATTTGTACGCCCTTCCCCGCCACTTGTGGGTTAGGGTCTTGCATTGCGCAAATCACTTTCGCAACCCCGGCTTTAATAAGCCCTTCAGCACAAGGCGGTGTGCGACCATAATGAGAGCAAGGCTCTAAAGTGACATAAGCGGTCGCACCGCGAGTAAGCTCACCGGCTTGGCGCATCGCATGCACTTCAGCATGGGGTTCGCCCGCGCGAAAATGGAAACCTTCCCCTACAATCTGCTCACCGCGAGTGATCACGCAGCCGACATTAGGATTAGGAGAAGTGGTAAAACGCCCGCGCCACGCAAGTTCAATCGCGCGAGACATCATTTGATGATCAAAAGAGGTAAACATAGGCATAATCGCTTTCAGTTAATCCTATCGGTTAGTCCTGCAGTTTGGCGATCTCCTCGCCAAATTCACGGACATCTTCAAAACTACGATATACGGATGCAAAGCGAATATAGGCCACTTTATCTAGCACTTTCAGCTGTTCCATCACCAAGTTACCAATCAGTTTACTCGGAACTTCACGCTCGCCAGTGGCACGTAGCTTAGATTTTATGGTGCTGATCGCCAGTTCAATCGCATCGGCACTCACTGGGCGCTTTTCCAATGCGCGCTGCAAGCCACCAATCATTTTCTCTTCATCAAAAGGCTCACGATTACCATTCGATTTGATCACGCGTGGCATCACTAACTCCGCGGTTTCAAAGGTGGTAAAGCGCTCATTACAAGCCAGACACTGACGACGACGGCGCACTTGATGTCCGTCAGCCACCAGACGTGAATCGATCACTTTGGTATCGTTTTCAGAACAGAAAGGACAATGCATATTACCTCCATAACAAGGCAACCAGTGTAGCCGATGTGCTGTTGAGAGCCAAAGAAAAAGGGGCGCGAAGCCCCTTTACATCACATCTTTGCTTGATTTTTAGCTGCGTGACAGGTAATTGGCTTTGCCCACCCACTTGTAGCTGGTGAGCTCTTCTAGCCCCATCGGGCCACGCGCGTGCAGTTTTTGTGTTGAGACTGCCACTTCTGCGCCTAAACCAAACTGTGCACCGTCAGTAAAACGCGTAGAAGCGTTGACATACACTGCTGCTGAACCAGCCGTATTCACAAACAGCTCAGCGTTATAGAGATCGTTGGTCATGATCGCATCGGAATGACTCGCATTGTGCTCACGCATATGCTCAATGGCTTCTTGTACATCCTGCACCACTTTCACCCCTAAGGTGTAGCTGAGCCATTCGGTATCAAAATCGCCCGCTTGCGCATCACGCAGCTCGGCCGCGGCACTCATCAAGGCTTTGGCTTTGGGCTCCGCCACAAACGCCACTTTGCCATTCAGTTTTGCGATGAGTTTGTCTAGTAACGGTTTGGCAATCGCTTGATGCACTAACAAGGTATCTAGCGCATTACACGCTGAAGGGCGCTGCACTTTGGCGTTTTCAATCACGGCAACCGATTTATCCAGATCAGCACTTTCATCCACGAAAATATGGCTAATGCCAAAGCCGCCAATGATCACAGGCACAGTGCTGTTTTCTTTGCACATTTTGTGCAGGCCCGCACCGCCACGTGGGATGATCATGTCGACGTAATCATCCATTTTCAGGAGTTGCGTCACCAGTTCACGATCCGGCTTTTCAATGTACTGCACGGAAGCTGCTGGTAGAGCTGCTTTATCCAACGCCGACTGGATCACTTTGACCAGTTCCATGTTAGAGAAAAACGTCTCTTTGCCACCGCGCAAAATCGCGGCGTTACCGGTTTTTAAACACAGCGCCGCAATATCAATGGTGACGTTAGGGCGAGCTTCATAAATGACGCCGACCACGCCAAGGGGTACGCGACGGCGTGCCAGTGACATGCCGTTTTCCAACACTCGGCTATCAATTTCGCTGCCGACGGGATCGTTCAATTTGATCACGTTACGCACATCGTTGGCGATCGCTTGCAAGCGAGACTCATTGAGCAGCAAACGATCCAGCATGGCATCAGACAAACCCGCTTCGCGCCCCAGCGCAATATCTTTTGCGTTCGCAGCAAGAATGCTCGCGCTTTGCGCTTCCAACTGATCGGCCATAATAGCGAGAGCCTGATTTTTTTGCGCGGTACTGGCGGTAGCCAGTTGGAAAGAGGCCGCTTTGGCCGCTTTACCGAGTACGGTTAAATCCATCATTCTCTCCTTTATTCTTGAATCACGACCATGTCGTCGCGGTGGATCACTTCTGAGCCGTGATCGTAGCCTAAAATATCGATGATCTCTTTACTGTGCTTACCAGCAATTTGCGCCAACTCGTCATTGGAGTAGGCCGCGATGCCGCGCGCAATCAGATGACTTTGCTTGTCCAGTACCCGCACCACTTCACCACGGGCGAACTGACCTTGCACTCGCACCACACCTTTGGCGAGCAAGCTGCTGCCCTTGGTTTGTACCGCTTTCACTGCGCCATCGTCAATCACGATATCACCCGATGCCGCTGGGCCTGCCAAAATCCAGCGTTTGCGGTTTTCTAACGCTTCTTCCAAAGCTAAGAAGCGCGTGCCTTGTGGCTCATCACTTAAGGAGTCAAAAATCACATTGGGCGCACGACCTGCCGCAATGATGACTTCAATACCAGCACGACGAGCAATGTCCGCCGCTTGCAGCTTGGTGGCCATGCCGCCCGTACCGAGTGTAGTGCCACTGCCACCAGCAATTTTGCGCAGTGTGTCATCAATGGTGGTCACTTCTTTGATCAGTTGGGCATTGGGATCTTTACGCGGGTCGGCGGTAAACAAGCCTTTTTGATCGGTCAACAGCAGCAGCTTATCCGCGCCACACAAAATACCGACCAGCGCCGATAAGTTATCGTTGTCACCGACTTTGATTTCATTGGTTGCTACCGCATCGTTTTCGTTGACCACAGGCACAATGCCGTTTTCAACTAACGCATTGATGGTGTCACGCGCATTAAGGAAACGCTCACGGTCATCAAGATCAGCACGGGTGAGCAGCATCTGACCAATTTTGATGCCATAAATCGCAAATAACGATTCCCAGACCTGAATCAAACGACTTTGCCCAACCGCTGCCAGCAGTTGCTTGCTGGAAATCGCGTTGGGCAGCGCAGGGTAACCTAAATGCTCACGGCCAGCCGCAATGGCGCCCGAGGTCACGATCACTACTGAGTGACCTTGCTTTTTGAGTTCAGCACACTGGCGAGCGAGCTCAACCATATGAGCACGATCCAGCGCAAGAGTACCGCCGGTCAGAACACTGGTTCCCAGCTTCACAACAACCGTTTGTGGAGCTTTGATGCTTCGTTGATTTGTGGTCATGATTGCTTCTGTTGAGAAAAACTTTAAGAGACGATGTTTTAGCAATCCACACTGCAATGCACAAGCAGAAAAAGGTGCAAAAGCACCTTTTTCTTCGGGTTATCGATTGAACAGGGTTAATTAGGCAAATGGCGCGGACTCGGTTGAGACCGCGACAGAGATTTCGAAACGTTCACGTAACGTTTTGACTAACTTTTTGTGAAATTCCGCTTGAGTATGATTAACCTCCGCTTGGGCAGATTCTGGTATCGCTTCTGCAACCCAATCTCCCGCAAGCGTATAGCGACCGATATGGTAGCAAGCTGACATTTCTTGATCATTTTGCGTCAACTCCATCCACCAGCCCCAAAACTCTCGTTTTTCAGGGGATTTTTTATCGTTCACACATGAGGCGAGACAATCAAATAAGTAGAATCGCTCACTACACTGCCCTTCGCGTAAATAAGGCCCTATCGCTTTCAAGGTTGAGAGCAGGCGGTAGTGGGTAGGGGTTTTGGTCATCTCTGACATAGTTCATCTCCATAAGCAGCAATTAAGAGCCATTTTATCTCCCTCAACCGACAGCTATCGGCGGGGAGATTTAATAATTGGACGAACAAACATTCGCCACTTACTGCTTACTTTTGATGACTTTTATGAAAATGTCACTTGCAAAGTTCATCTTCTAGCCAGTTTATTGCCAAATCGAGGGATTGCTCATATCCCTGTGAAATGGTTTTACTTTTTACTTTCTTAGCTTGCCCACCTTGGCTAAAGAGTGCCACGAGTTGGTTGTCTGAATAAGGCGATACCGGATCCCCTTCCAATCCCAGTGCTAAAATCGGCGTTTTGGTTCTGCGTCCAGACATAAAACCCTGCACTTTTAGCGACCATGCCATCAATTGTCCGGATAGGCTGCGCACATCAACGACGTTTTTGCCTAAACGTGACGCCAGTACATCAAGATACATTTTGGGCATGGCAGCCAACTTCTTGGGAGAGGTGAAAATATCGTGGATTGGCGCGCCGAGTGAAACACAGGCTTTCACTTTATCCGACTCAAGAAAAGCCAGCCGCGCCATCGCATTCCCACCAAAACGAAACCCAATCAGCCCGATACGGAAATGATCCACCCAAGGCAGGTCTGCCAGCTGGTTCAGTACCGCTTGATGCAAACAGGAGGAATCTTCGGTCAATGGCCAGTGAGAACTTGCGCCCAGTGACGGCATATCAATGGTCAGCATGGCGATATCGCGCTTGGCTAAATAGTCGCGAAATAGACGCCACATATCGGTTTGTAAGCTATCTAACCCCGCACTAACCAGCACCACGGGCTTTGGAGAATCGGTATTGCGTAGGTGCAAATAACCGGCAATTTTTTTGTTTTGGTAGGAAAACTCTAAGCGCTTAACCACAAATCCCGTCAGTTTTGCTGCTTCTTGATAGGCATTGTTTGCAAGCACTTGGGCTTGTAAAGCCAAGTTATCATTTCGAAGATGAGGATAACCCGCGATGCTGTAATAGAGCGCCGCGGCAAACATTTGATCGGCCGCCTCTTCTCCTTGACGCTCCGCCGCTTGCTTTTGATGTAACATGCCAACGCGCGTCCATTCGTAGGTCCAGTTACCACTGCGATATCCCATCACAGTATCAAGCCACTCATCGTGAGTGCGCGAATGCTTAGAAGAGGCAATCCGCGCGAGGATCTCTTCCTGCTCAACCGGATCAACACCCTGCCAAATCCACTGTAAACGGCGCAAATTACGGTACCAAGCTTGGGATGATTGTTCTCGGCGAGTGTCTAACAGCTCTAAACTGCTTGGCATATATTGGGTAAGCGAAGATGTCTCTTTAGCTTGTTTGTGATTTTGAAACAGGGTCTCAGACAGGTTTTTGCTGCTCGCTTCTGACATGACAAGTCTCTTTACTGGCGTTGCGCTAAGTTGGGCTAACAGTAGTAAAAAAAAATGACCCTTGAAAGGGTCATT
Organism: Vibrio sp. R-1; assembly: GCF_035615595.1. Taxonomy (NCBI): domain Bacteria; kingdom Pseudomonadati; phylum Pseudomonadota; class Gammaproteobacteria; order Vibrionales; family Vibrionaceae; genus Vibrio; species Vibrio sp. R-1. The sequence goes on from NZ_WPDC01000067.1 coordinate 11,093, forward strand.
TTCAAATTCTCGGCAAAAAGACTATTTTTGCTTGCGATTAACTGGCTCAACATAAGACAGCACCATGTCCCATGGTTGCTCGATCCAAGTGTCTTGTGGAATATCAACCACGTACTCGTCAACCAAGTCTTTACCCGCAGGTTTAGCACAGACAGTCACAAATTTCGCTTTCGGATACATTTCACGGATTTTACGTGCGGTATCGCCGCTATCAACCAGATCGTCAATGATCAGGAAACCTTCTCCGTCATGCTCTGGTGCTTTAAGAACAGTCATATCACGCTGGTGATCATGGTCATAGCTAGAGATACACACCGTATCCACATAGCGAATGCCCAACTCACGAGCGAGAATAGCAGCAGGAACTAAGCCACCACGGCTGACACCCAAGATACCTTTCCATTGTTCTGCAGGCATTTGACGCTGTGCAAGTTCACGGCAGTAATGCTGCATATTGTCCCAGGTGATAACGAATTTTTTGCTCATGTGATAAACCTAAATTGAATTTTTATAATGTCTTCTCTTACGCCGCCAAAATGTATTTGATGACAAAAATGGCCGCCATAACCCATACACTGAGAGAGACGCTGCGTCCTTTACCACTGAAAAGTTTGATTGCGGCATAAGCAATAAAACCGAGTGAGATGCCTTCCGCAATCGAGAATGTCAGAGGCATCATCAAACAGGTAACAACAGTGGGTGCCGCTTCAGTCAGATCACGCCAATCAATGCTCACTAACCCCGACATCATCAGAATAGCAACATAGAAAAGTGCACCGGCCGTCGCATAAGCTGGGATCATACCCGCTAGTGGCGAGAAGAATAATGCAAGAAGGAACAAAATGCCAACCACCACAGCAGTTAAACCAGTACGGCCACCAACAGCAACACCGGAGACACTTTCAATATAAGAAGTGGTGTTTGAAGTACCGAGCAGAGCGCCGACAGACGTTGCTGTCGAATCCGCCAACAGGGCACGATTCAGGCGCGGAATTTTGCCATCTTTTTCGATTAATCCCGCTTTGGTTGCAACGCCAACCAAGGTGCCCGCAGTGTCAAATAGGTCAACAAACAAGAACGCAAACACCACAGAAATCATGCCGATCTCAAAGACAGCAGAGAAATCGAGTTGCATGAAGGTCGGCGCGATACTCGGAGGCGTAGACATAATGCCGCCCCATTGCACATCACCAAATACGAGACCGAGAGCTGTCACCGCTAAAATAGCAATCATCACCGCGCCTTTGACGCCGCGATAGACTAAACCAATCGTCAGGAAAAAGCCCACCGCTGCCAACACCGCATGCAGCGAGGTGATTGCGCCTAAAGAAACCAGTGTTGCCGGATTATCGACCACAATGCCCGCATTTTTTAATGCGATGAAAGCTAAGAACAGACCAATACCCGCTGAAATGCCGGTACGTAAAGAGTGAGGAATCGAGTTGATGATCCACTCACGGATTTTGAACAAGCTGAGTAGAATAAACAGCACGCCCGAGCAGAACACTGCGGCCAGAGCGACTTGCCAAGTGTGTCCCATACCCAGAACCACACCATAAGTGAAGAAGGCATTAAGCCCCATACCTGGCGCTTGAGCGATAGGATAATTGGCAATAAAACCCATAATGAAACAGCCAATCGCGGCCGCCAAACAGGTCGCCACGAAAACCGCACCGCGATCCATTCCCGCATCCGACAAAATGGCTGGGTTAACAAAAATAATGTAAGCCATGGTCAGGAAAGTCGTGACCCCAGCGAGGATCTCAGTGCGCACGTTCGTGCCGTATTCACTGAGTTTAAAAAGCTTTTCCAGCATGTTCGAATCCTTTAGTGGTAAAAAAGTAAACGGTTGCGTAAACGATTGGCGGCGATTATAGAGTTATCAAAAAACAAATTCCAGACACAATTCTGACTGTACGCGGGTTTTCTAACCAAAAAGGGAATCTGTCGATCAGAAGATAAGTCAATTGCTCAATACCAACAGAATGTTGCGATCAAGTTCGAATAGGGAAGATTTTTTGAGGATAAAAAAACGCCACCTCAAGTGAGATGGCGGTGAATCATATCGACCAAATTTGGTCGTCAATAAATTCCAATTTAGGGGTGAACAAAACTTGTTCGAGACGCAAAAGTTGCGTATCAGTAGCCGAAGCTACGAGGGTATGCAAAGTTACCGGTGTACACAGAGTGTTGGTTCCAGAACATTGCAGACGATAAACCTTTATTCATAACTATCACCATTAAAATCAAAACTGTTTACTTGATTTCTCGGTTCCATGGAGGCGATAAATCGGACTCATCCTTTGAGCGTTTTCTCTTCGCTAGCGAAGCTGTACACAAATATACCACCAAGAAATTAAATTACAACACTTAAGGTGATTAAAATCACAAAAATCATTTAAATTGATCTTGGTCAGCATTTTTTAGTAATTTAATTACAACTTTATTAAGAAAAATTACAGTTAAAGTGCATGAAGATGCATTTGCCTACCTCAGTCACGTTACGTCTTCTTATTATTCCTGACGCTAGCCGATGATCAAAACCCGTTTTCCTGCCACTTTTGACCTACACCCTGCCCCTGCAGAGTGATATGCTGTGCAACGAAAGTACCTACCTGTTACAGGCAAATTCTCTGCCACGACCCAGCTCTGGAGAGAGGATACACGGGAAAAATTACAGTAAGGAGTCATCTGTGTCTGAGTTCCAAACCGAAATCAGTAAGTTATCGTCAAATCCAATTTGGCCATTTTTCGCCACTATCTGTTCCATCCCGCACCCTTCAAAACATGAAGAGGCATTAGCTCAATACATTATCAACTGGGCTAAAGAACAAGGATTGGCCGTTCGTCGTGATGAGACTGGTAACGTCTTTATTAAAAAGCCAGCGACACCGGGCATGGAAAATCGTAAAGGTGTGGTACTTCAAGCGCACATTGATATGGTGCCGCAAAAAAATGAAGACACAGTGCATGATTTCACCAAAGATCCGATCCAGCCTTATATTGATGGTGAATGGGTTACTGCTAAAGGCACTACGCTTGGCGCGGATAATGGTATCGGCATGGCTTCTTGCCTAGCAGTACTGGCCTCCAAAGAGATCCAACATGGTCCAATTGAAGTTCTGCTGACTATTGATGAAGAAGCGGGCATGACCGGCGCTTTTGGCCTCAAAGAAGGTTGGCTGGAGGGCGACATTCTGCTCAATACCGACTCTGAGCAAGAGGGTGAAGTCTATATGGGCTGCGCGGGAGGCGTGAACGCCGAGTTCACTTTCTCCATTGAGCGTGAAGCGATCCCTGCTGGTTATGTTGGCCGCCAACTGATCTTAAAGGGGTTGAAAGGCGGTCACTCAGGTTGTGATATTCACACTGGCCGTGGTAACGCTAACAAGCTGATGGCACGCTTTCTTGCAGGCCATGCGAAAGAATTAGATCTGCGCTTAGTCGAATTCCGTGGCGGTAGTCTACGTAATGCGATCCCGCGTGAAGCTTTTGTCACCGTCGCCTTGCCAGAACAGCACGTAGCCGAATTAGAAATCCTATTCCACCGCTACACTGAGCTACTCAAAGCTGAACTGGGTAAGGTTGAAACTCACTTAGTGACTTTCCTTGAAGCCAAAGAACTGCAAAGTGAAGTGCTGACCGAGCACACTCAACAACGTTTTGTTGCCGCTCTGAACACGTGTCCAAACGGTGTGATCCGCATGAGCGATGATATTGCAGGTGTTGTAGAAACCTCACTCAACGTGGGAGTGATCACCACAGAAGCCAACAAAATCAAAGTGCTGTGCTTGATTCGCTCCCTGATGGATTCAGGCCGCCACCAAGTCGAGGGCATGTTGCAATCGCTGGCACAACTTGCGGGAGCAGAGCTGGAGCTTTCTGGTGCTTACCCAGGCTGGAAACCCGATGCTGATTCTGAAATCATGCATATTTTCCGTGATATGTATGAAGGCATTTATGGCAACAAACCGAACATCATGGTGATCCACGCGGGTCTTGAGTGTGGGCTGTTCAAAAAACCCTATCCAAACATGGATATGGTCTCTTTCGGTCCAACCATCAAGTTCCCACATTCACCGGATGAAAAAGTGAAGATCGACACGGTTGATCTGTTCTGGCAACAGATGGTGGCACTACTCGCCAATATCCCAGTGAAAGCCTAACCGATAAGAAGCCGAGTGCATAACTCGGCTTTTTTATATCAATTTTTTTTGTCGAAAAGGCAAATTTAATTCATTAGCTTGAGTTTGAGGTTGGCTGCTAGAGTTCGCCCCCTTGAAGTTCCCAGAGTTATTCACCAAACTCTCTTCAAGCGACAACTGGCCAAATGCGAGTTGTTTCGAGGGTGCTGCTTGTCCTTAGCGGTATCTGAAATTCTCAAACTAATGAAATTGCGATGAAAGAAAAAATGATTGTCGGATGGCGTGAGGAACTCAGCCTTCCAGGGTTAGGTATTGAACGCATTAAAGCGAAAATCGATACCGGAGCCCGAACGTCTTGCTTGCACGCGTTCAAAGTGGAGAGCTTCACTAAGGAAGGAGCTCAATGGGTCCGTTTTTGGATCCACCCGATGCAAAAGAATGATCAGCTAGTGAATGTGTGTGAAGCTGAAGTGATTGACGAACGTGTGGTTCGCGATTCCGGTGGCCACGAAGAAAAGCGCTACGTCATTCGATCGGAACTTAGCTTTGGTGGCCAAATTTGGCCAATTGAGATCACCTTGACCAATCGAGAAAATATGGCTTTTCGTATGTTGTTAGGACGTACCGCCATGCACCATCGAATCATGGTCGATCCTACAAAATCGTTTTTAATCCCTTTCGAGGAGCCGAGTAAATGAAAATTGGTATTCTGTCGCGTAACGCTTCGCTGTATTCGACCAAGCGTTTGATAGAAGCGTGCAAACAGCGTGGCCATGAAGTTCGAGTGATTGATGCCTTGCGCTGCTACATGAATATCAACTCTGACAAACCAGAGATTCATTACAAAGGCGAAGAGCTAGCCGGTTTTGATGCCGTGATTCCTCGCATTGGTGCTTCTGTCACTTTCTACGGTACTGCTGTACTGCGCCAGTTTGAAATGATGGGCGTTTACCCAGCCAATGAATCCGTTGCCATTACTCGCTCTCGTGACAAGCTGCGCTCCATGCAATTGCTCTCTCGTCGCGGCATTGGTATGCCCATCACGGGTTTTGCGAGTAAGCCTGATGATGTCAAAGACTTGCTCGATATGGTCGGCGGCGCGCCAGTAGTGATTAAGCTATTAGAAGGCACACAAGGCATCGGCGTGGTATTGGCAGAAACCCGTACTGCGGCGGAAAGTGTTATTGAAGCGTTCATGGGACTCAAAGCCAATATCATGGTGCAAGAGTACATCAAAGAAGCAGGCGGTGCGGATATTCGCTGCTTTGTGATTGGTGATAAAGTGATTGCAGCGATGAAGCGCCAAGGCGCAGATGGTGAGTTTCGCTCGAACCTGCATCGTGGTGGTACGGCATCATTGGTCAAAATCACCCCTCAAGAGCGTAAAACGGCGATTGAAGCGGCCAAAATTATGGGATTGAATGTAGCGGGTGTAGATCTGCTGCGTTCTGCCCGCGGCCCACTGGTGATGGAAGTGAACTCCTCACCGGGTTTAGAAGGCATTGAAGCAGCGACGGGGAAAGACATTGCGGGTATGATCGTCGAATTCATAGAGAAAAATGCAGCCAGTAAAAGGACTAAAACTCGTGGCAAAGGCTAAAAAGCACAGCGGCTTTTCATTTTTGGGGGAAACCATTCCCCCCTCTTCTCGGCGAGTTATCGAACTCGAAGCCGCCAAACTGTATACCGACTCCCCTCTTTCTATCCCCATCGAAGTTCTCCATGGCGCATCTCCCGGCCCAGTTCTGATGATCAATGCCGCCATTCATGGTGATGAACTCAATGGCGTAGAAATCATCCGCCAACTGCTCAATACACTTGATGAAAAAAAACTCAAAGGCACAGTGATTGCGGTGCCTATCGTCAATGTTTTCGGTTTTATTCACAAATCACGCTACTTACCCGATCGTCGTGATTTAAATCGCTGCTTTCCCGGCAGTGAAAAAGGCTCTCTAGCCTCACGTATGGCGCACACCTTTTTTTCCCAAGTCGCCGAGCGTTGTGATTACATCCTCGATCTGCATACCGGAGCGATTCACCGAACCAACCTACCGCAAATTCGTGCCGATCTGAGCAACAGCGAAACCCTGCGCATTGCACAAGCCTTTGCTACTCCAGTGATCATTGATTCACCTTTACGCGATGGCTCACTGCGTAGTGAAGCGGAAAAGCAGCAGATCCCCGTCTTAACTTATGAAGCGGGGGAAGCTCTGCGTTTTGATCCGATTGCTATCAATGCTGGGATCATCGGTATCAAGCGAGTGATGCAGTCCATCGGCATGCTGCGCCCTAGCCGTAAAAAGATACCTAACTCGATCATTGCAAAATCAACCAGTTGGCTACGTGCCGAAGCCGACGGTATTTTACGTACATTAGTGTCTTTAGGAGATAAGGTCGAAAAAGGCCAAGTATTAGCTTACATCAACTCCCCACTTGGCAAGCTAGAAGTGGAGATTCAAGCCAACAAGAGCGGCATCGTGATTGGGCAACAAACCCTCCCCTTAGTCAATGAAGGGGATGCGGTGTTCCATCTCGCCTATTTTCATAAAGCTGATGACCTAATTGAACAAGTGGTCGAAGAGTTTATCGAAGAGTTAACGGAAGCCGATTTGGAGCCCTTAACCACAGGACATCTTGTCACTCTCTAAATACCGCATCTGCTCAATAGAAAAAGCCCTCATCATGAG